>JAGWBB010000115.1:7243-16568 GCA_021296095.1 Desulfurellaceae bacterium
CCGCCCAAGCCGCACTGGGAGTTGGCCGAGCAGCTGGGGATTATTGATTTTGAGCGCGGGGTCAAGATTTCCGGAACCCGCTTCTATGTGCTCAAGGGGCTTGGCGCCCGTCTCCAGCGCGCCCTGATCAGCTGGATGCTGGATCTGCACATCGCCAAACATGGCTATACCGAGGTGTATCCGCCGGTCATGGTCAAGGAACAGTGTCTGGTCGGAACCGGCAATCTGCCCAAATTTGGCGATAATCTGTACCGGGACGTTGAAGAAGACTTCTGGTTTGTTCCCACGGCCGAGGTACCGGTGACCAATCTGTACCGGGACGAGCTGCTTGAGGCCGACCAGCTGCCCATCTACCACGTAGCCTACACCCCGTGTTTTCGGCGAGAAAAAATGTCGGCCGGTCGCGATGTGCGCGGCATTAAGCGCGGTCATCAGTTCGATAAGGTCGAAATGGTCAAGTTCGTGCGGCCCGAGACCTCGGACGCCGAACTGGTCAGCCTGGTGGATAATGCCGAGGATGTCTGCCGTGGGCTCGGCGTGCCTCACCGGGTGGTGCAGATGTGTACCGGTGACCTGAGCTTTGTGGCTGCCATGAAGTACGACGTGGAAATGTGGGCGCCGGGCTGCCAGGAGTGGCTGGAGGTCAGCTCGTGCTCGAATTTTCGCGATTTTCAGGCTCGTCGGGCCAGGATTCGCTATCGTCCGGCTCGGGGTGCCAAACCGGAATTTCTGCACACCCTGAACGGTTCGGGTCTGGCCCTGCCGCGGGTGTTCATCGCCGTGCTCGAAAATTATCAACAGGCCGACGGCAGCGTTGAGATTCCGGCCGTTCTGCGGCCCTATATGGCCGGTGTCGAGCGGATCGGGCCGGCGTCCTGAGCCGTCTGGACGGACAGATATTACGGGGGACAAAACCGGCCGATGCAGCGCGCTCAGCATGGCCAGTGTCGGCTGGCTCAGGGGGCTTGACGGGCCGGAAAGGGGCAGATACTTATCGGCCGGACATAAGGTGATTGTGGCACCTGAATCGGAAAAACACGACCCCGGTCAGGACCGTGAAGCCGAGATTGAGCGCCTGACCCAGGAACTCTCCGGCCTCATTAACGAAGCTGGAACGCAGGGCCGCGAAGAGCTGCGTGAGTATGCGCTCAGCCTGATCCAGGCCGAGACAGAGACGACCCACGTTGAAGAGCCGCCTCAGCAGGAGGTACCGAAACAGGAGTTGGTTTTTAATCCCTTAGCTCTGAGCATTCCCCTCGTGCTGCTCGGCATCCTGCTGCTCCTGCTCTTCCCCCCGGTTGGGGTGGTGATACTCCTGTTTGCGGTAGTGATGGCGGTCGGTGGGGGGCTGTATACCTTGTTGTTTCATCGCAGATAGACCTCAATCGGGAGGAAGTGGGCGATATGGCCAGAAAACCCATTTCAGAAGAAGAACAGCGGGAAATCGAAGCCCGACGACGCATCGAACAGATTGCCGAACGCAAGAAGCGGGTTTCCGAGCGAGCTGAGCGCGGTGGCTTGTGGTCACGGCGTGATTTTTTCGGCCGGCTCAGTTGGGGCGGGTTTGGACTGGTGTCACTGATCAGTCTGCTGGCCTTTGTCCGCTCAGCCTTTCCCCGCGTCCTGGTTCTGCCCCCGTCCAGGTTCAAGGCCGGTTTTCCGGGCGACTATCCGGTCGGAGAGGTGAGCGAAAAATACACCCAGGAGTTCCGGGTGTGGATCGTCCGTGAACCCCAGGGGCTGTACGCCATCTTTGCCAAATGTACCCATCTCGGCTGTACGCCACGCTGGTCGGGCTCTGAGAACAAGTACAAATGCCCCTGCCATGGGAGCGGTTATTACAAGAACGGCTATAATTTTGAGGGGCCGGCGCCGCGACCGATGGACCGCTTTCAGCTCTCGCTGGATGAGGAGGGGCAGCTCGAAGTGGATATGAGCAAGGTGTTCACCATGCAGCCCGGGGGTGATCCCAACAAGCAACATCCGGACAGTATCCTCAAAGTCTAATCACAATGGGGGACGAGACCTTATGAGTCAGTGGGACGAACTCAAACGTCAGGTGATGGAATCGCAGGCCTGGCAGTCCATCTTCCGCCACGGCTATGAAGACACGCCGCGCAACCGGATTCTGATGGTGTCGGGCAATGTGTGGCTCCACCTGCACCCGTCCAAAGTTCGCAAACACTCGACCCGTTTGCGTTTCACCTGGTGTATGGGGGGGATTACCTTCCTCATGTTTCTGGTGACGACCATCACCGGCGTCTATCTCATGTTCTACTACCGACCGGTGGCCGAGTACGCCTACGCGGATATCAAATATCTGGAGTTTGATATGCCGTTCGGCATGCTGATGCGCAACATGCATCGCTGGGCCGCGCACGGCATGGTCATTGCCGTCTGGCTCCACATGTTCCGCGTGTTCATGACCGGTTCCTATAAACCGCCGCGCGAGTTCAACTGGGTGGTGGGAGTTATTCTGCTGGTGCTGACCCTCCTGCTGTCCTTCACCGGTTACCTGCTGCCGTGGGATCAGCTGTCGATCTGGGCCGTCTCGGTCGGCTCGAACATGGGCCGCGCCACCCCGTTGCTGGGCCACGAGGGGCCGGGTAGGGAACTGTTGGGGGTCAATGCCGTCTACGACGCGCGGGCCTTCCTGTTTGGCGGCGGAGAAATCGGCGCACATACCCTCCTGCGCTTCTACATCTTGCACTGTATTTTCATTCCGCTGGTGACCAGCCTGTTTCTGGCGGTCCACTTCTGGCGGATTCGCCGGGACGGTTTCTCCGGTCCTCCACTGTAGGAAGAGGGGGGATGTCATGCATGTACTCGTCGTGCCGATCCTCATGGCTCTGGTGTTGTGGGGGCTGTACGTGATTGCCAAGCCCCGGGCCGACAAGGATTCCTAGGAGAGACGTATGGCCGACATAAGCGCCCCAACCCCGCGGGTTGAGGTCTCGCTCAAAAAAGCGGGCAAGCCCGGGGATGACAAAGTCCATACCTGGCCGTTTTTGGTGCGCAGCGAATTTCTGTGCATGATCTTCACCATGGTCTTTCTGCTCTTCTGGTCGCTGCTGGTCGACGCCCCGCTGGAAGAGCCGGCCAACCCGGGACGCACCCCCAACCCCTCAAAAGCGCCCTGGTACTTCCTGGGCCTCCAGGAAATCCTGGTGTTTTTCGATCCGTGGCACGCCGGTGTGGTGGCTCCGACCTTTATCATCGTCGGTTTGATGGTCATTCCCTATATTGACATCAATACCAAAGGCAACGGCTACTATACGTTCAAAGAGCGCAAGTATGAGATTCTGACCTTCCTGTTCGGCTTTCAGGTCCTGTGGGTGTCCACGGTCATTATCGGCACCTTCCTGCGCGGGCCTGGCTGGAACTGGTTTTGGCCCTGGGAGCCGTGGGATTCCCACAAGGTTGAGGCCATGACCAACCAGGATCTGCCCTATCTGGTCGGTTTTCGCGACTACTGGACATCGGCCGCCTTTGGCGGCGGACTGGTTGTTCTGTATTTCGTGGTCGGGACCATTTTGATGTACTGGTGGGTGGTGTGGCTCAAGGGCCGGGACTTCATGCAGCGCTGGGGCTTGGTGCGTTTCGGGCTGACCTCGTTTCTGTTCCTGAATATGCTGGCGATTGTGGTCAAGATGGTGATGCGGAGCGCCTTCAATATCAAGTATATTATGGTGACGCCGTGGCTGAATATATGAGACGCGGTCGGTGTTGGGGGTCGCAAAATTCTTACAGGCGCTGGCGCTGGCCGTTGTGGGCTACGCGCTGATGGTCGGTCTGACCGAAGACAACAGCATGGGCAAGGAATTATATCTCCTTGGGACTGGCGTCGTAGTGTTTTACCTTGGCCACCTGCTTGAACAGCGGGGCCGGGCTTGAGTTGGGACGTATGGCACGCAGAGAACTCGACGACGATAAACGATCATATAGCGGATTATTCCTCTTCTCCATGGGCTTGTTACTGATGGGGACGGTCTGGTCGGTGTGGGACGACTCCGTATCGCGTCGTCCGTGGAAGAGATACCAGGCCGAGTTCGCCCGGATTGCGTATGACAAACTGAGCGCGGACCTCCAGGCTGAAGAGGAGCGGCTGGCCAACGATCCTGTCTACCAGGAGGCGACGGCAAAACTGGCCGAAGCTCAAGAGCAGGTCGGTGGCGGCGAGGGCGCCCAGCGTCTGGCCCAGCTGCAGACCGAGCTGGCGGTCGCCGAGGTGGCGGCCAGCGACGCCGAAAACGCCCTGCGCCTCGTGCGCAGCGAGATTGAGGTGGCCTGGTACGAGTACGATCATGCCATCATCATCGGCCATGCGACCCGTGAACCTAAGGCCCACCTTGATGCCCTGCTGGCTGAGGCCGAAGTCCTGGACGCGGACTTTCAGGCCAAAACCGCCCACCGCGACCAGCTGCAGAACGAAATTGACGAGATCACCCTGAGCGTTCGTGAGTGGACCGACACCCTCCGGCGGCTGACCACCGACCGCGAGCGCCTCAGGCAGCGGCGGGACGATACCGTGCTGTTTGCCTCCGACGGCTTCATTATTCCCTACTTTCCGACTATCGAGCAGGTCGTCCTGACGGAATTTGACCGGAGTAATTTTGATACCCCGCTCCAGCGAGTGGACCGCTGTATCTCGTGTCAAGTCGGCATCAATCGCAGCGGCTTCGAGGACCAGCCCCACCCGTATAAAACCCACCCCCAGCGTCGGCTCCTGCTGGGGAATCACGTCGGCTGTACGCCGTGTCACGAGGGGCAGGGGGTGGCAACCAACAGCATTGCCCAGGCTCACGGCAACGTCCAGTTCTGGGAACATCCGCTGTTTGAGGACGAGAAGGTCGAGGTCAACTGCATCAAGTGTCATGCCGACGTGCAGGATGTGGAATTCGCCGAGAACATCGCCCGGGGTGAAAAACTGTTCATGCAGGTCGGGTGTGCCGGCTGTCACCTGGTCGAGGGCTATGGTGAGGCGCGCAAGATTGGTCCCCATCTGAGACGGGTGGCGGCCAAAGCCGATCCGTCCTGGCTGGTCGAGTGGGTGACCAACCCGCACGAATTTCGTCCCCAGACCCGCATGCCGCACTTCTTTTTGACCCCCGAGCAAGGCAAAGCCGTTGCCGCCTATCTGCTCGACGCGAGCCAGGAGGAGGGCGAGGAGTGGCTGGCCTCACGGCCCATGCCGGAGGGCATTGATCCGACCGACGCGGCCCTGGTCGAACGGGGCAAAGCTCTGGCCGATGCGGTCGGCTGTCGGGGCTGTCATATGCTCGAAGAGGGACAGACCGCGACCCTGGTCGGCTCGGCCAAGACCTATGCGCCGCTGCTGGCCCGGGTTGCCGAAAAAACCAACCCGCGCTGGCTGTATTACTGGATCAAGAACCCGCGTGACTACTCTCCGCATACCGCCATGCCGAGCCTGCGCCTGACCGATGACGAGGCCAAAGCCATTGTGTCCTATCTGATGACGTTGGGGGAAAAACCGGCGCCCTTTGCCGACCGGCCTGACTTGGCCGATGCCGAGCTGGTCAATCACGGCCAGGCCCTCGTCCGGCAGTACGGCTGTCATGGCTGTCATGAAATCCCGGGCATGGAACGAGAGGGCCGGGCCTTTGGCTCCAAGACGCTTGAAGAGCTGTACTTCGGCAACCGGACCGATGTCCCGCACAGCTGGGACGGCTGGACCTACTACAAGATCAGGGAGCCGCGCGGCTACGCCACAGATCGCATTGAGCAGCTCATGCCGTGGTTTAACTTGCCGGATGAAGACATCCGCCTGATCCGGGTTTTTCTGGCCAGTCGCACTGAGGGCGAATTTGCCGAAGCGTATCACGCCCACAGTCGATGGACCGATGCCCTGGTCGAAGGCCAGCGGATGGTCCAGTACTACAACTGTACCGGCTGTCACCTGATAGAGGAAAAGGGCGGGGACATCCGGGTGCTGTACGAGGAGAGCCCGACCCTGGCCCCGCCCATCCTCAAAGGCCAGGGCGAGAAGGTTCAGCCCGAATGGTTGTACGAATTTCTGAAAGGTCCGACCCCAATCCGACCCTGGCTGGAAGTCCGTATGCCGACCTTCCACTTCGACGATACCGATGCCCGGAACGCGGTAGACTACTTTATCGCCCAGGCCAAGCTCGAAAACCCGTACACCTACCTGAACCCGGCCGAACTCTCGCCCCACATGCTCCAGGCCGGCGAGGTGCTCATGTCTGACGATTACTTCGCCTGTTTCTCGTGTCATCAGCAGGGCGACAAAAAACCCGAGGGACCGCCCGAGGGCTGGGCGCCTGATTTAGAACTGGCCAAGGACCGTCTGAACCCGGACTGGGTCGTCAGATGGATTGAAGATCCGCAAACACTCATGCCGGGAACGCGCATGCCGAGTTTCTATCCGGGCGGACCGGAGGATATTCTGGAGGCCGATGAACCCAGACAGATGGAGGCCATGCGCGACTATATGTGGACGCTGGGTGTTCCTCAGATGGCCCAAGTGGCCGAGCCCAGCCCGGCCGCCACGCCTGAGGCTGCAGTCGAAAGCATGGGCCCTGTCCCTGAGACGGAGCTGTCCGGAGAATCGGTTGAGACGGATACACAAGATGTAGCCCCCGCTGCCTAGCGGGCGAAGCGAGAACGCAGCACTCAAAGACAAGGAGGAGAATATGTACCGTGTGAAATACCTGGCTGTGGCTGCCCTGAGCATTCCCGTGCTGACGCTGTCAAGTGCCTGGGCCTATGAGAGTGGAGATGTGAGCAATGGTGGTACGATTGCCGGAACGGTGAAGTTTGTTGGCGAGGCGCCAGCCATGGCCAAGATCGAAACGACTAAAGATGTGGACGTGTGCGGCAAAACTGAAAAGTTTGACGAGGCGCTTGTCGTCGGAGATGGGAATGGGGTGAAGAACGTCGTGGTGTCTATCGCCAATATCGAAAAGGGCAAGGCCCAGGCGGCCGAAGGCGGGACGCTGGACCAGAAAGAGTGTATCTACACGCCGCGCGTGGTCCTCTCACCGGCCGGGGCTGATCTGAACATTCTGAACAACGACGGGATTCTGCACAACATTCATACCTATAGCGAGGCCAACCCCTCGATCAACAAAGCCCAGCCGAAGTTTCGGAAGAAGATGACGCAGAACTTCGCGCAGTCCGAAACGATTCGGGTCGAGTGTGACGCCCATAGCTGGATGAAGGGCTGGCTGGTGGTGACCGACCATCCTTACTATGCCGTCACTGATGCCAGCGGAGCGTTCGAGTTGGCAGACGTGCCGGCCGGTTCATATACCCTGCGGATTTGGCATGAAACTCTGGGCGAGATGACCCAGGATGTCACAGTAGAGGCCGGAGGGGTGGCTTCGGTCGCGGTTGAGATGGCCCAGAACTAGGATACAGGTCTGGTTTGAGAAGAGGCCGTTTGGCCTCTTCTTTTTTAACAAATGATTTTAATTGACTATAGTCAAAAACTGATATTCCAAAAAGCCGAAATTTTTTGTCCATCCTATCGAGGCTGTGTGCTGAGCACCTGTTCTCCCTGCTGCCAGCGTTCGGCTCCGTCTGACTGAGTCAGGGCCTGGTCCAGGGCCTGGCAGAGTTCGTGATGGCTGCCATCCAGACCGGCCTGAGTCACCCCGTCGCTGAGACCGCTGAGCACCGCATTACCCATCACAAACGCCGAGGTATCTATCCGGACTTGGCGTGCAGACGAGCCGTGCCCATACGCCTGCTCACAGTCGGCCAGCCGCAGCGAATTCCAGGCGCGGCATTTGAGGGGACGGGCTTCATACGCCATACAGCGATTATTGCGTAACAGGGGACAGGCGAGGGGGGGGGCATCTTTTTCGGCGGGAGCCTGTTGGCGTTGGAGTCGAGTGCTGAGGCGGTGGCGCAGCGCGTCGAGTTCCGAATCCGAGCAGTGATTGTGGAGCCAGCCGGCGAGGTGGAGTGCTTCGGCCGTAGTGACCAGGACGACGGGCAGGTAGCAACACCAGGCGCATCCCGCGTGACAGGCGCGCTGGTTTTTTTGCGGAGACTGATCGATGAGCGTGTCTGCCCAGCCCTGGGCATTGGCGATAAGACGGCTCAGCCGGTCGGTGCCCGACTGGAGAATGGCTGTCGCGTCATGAAATTCCGCGCCATAGACCCGCAGTTCCTCTGCGGCAGCCGGCGGTAAGCCTTGAGCGATGAGGGTGTCGAGGTAGTGGCCGATCTCGGCCGGGGAACTCAGCCGCTGCAGGGTGGCTTTGAGGATAGCGACCGTGGGAAGAGGGGAGGCGGACGGCGGAGCGGAGCGCTTACGTTTAGCCTGTCGGCGCCGTTCGGCTCGGTTCATGGTGTTCTCCTGTGTTCTTGTTTATGACCCTTGCGCCGTCTGTGTCAAGAAAGCTTGCACGAAGCGGTGAAGCCTGGGAGAGACAGGCAGGGGGCGAGAGGGCTTGAGTTCTTCAGCCGGCGGCATACAATAGGCGACCAACGCCACAGTTCAGGAGGGAGAAGTTATGGCCAAAGTCACGCAAGTATTCGATCCGCTCGACGCTGCCCTGGTCCGGACCGAGGACGAAGAGTGGATTCAGAGCGGAGAGGGCAACGAGTTCAAGGTGTTGCGGATCAGTAAAGAGACAGGAGCCTGGAGTGCCCTTATTCGGGCGAAAAAGGGTCAGGTCAATCCCCCGCATACCCATCTGGGAGCGGCCGACTTTTACGTTATCTCGGGCGGCTTTGACTATCGGGGCGGATCTGCGCGAGAGGGCGACTGGGTCTACGAACCGGCCGGCGCCGTTCATGAGGCGACCTCGCATCCGGTTGATACGATCTACCTGGCGAACGTCTATGGTCCGGTCGGCTTCCATGATGCCGAGGGCAATATCGCCCAGGTTCTGGACTGGCGGATGATTCAGCTGATGGTTGACGAGGCCAAGAAAAAGCGCACGAAAGCCCGTTCCAGGCGGCGCACGACGACGGCAAAGAAAGCGACCAGCCGCACCAAGCGCAAAGCTGCCTAAGTCCAAAGTCCAACCACAAGCGGCCAGGCGCCATCTGGTCGCACTCCCGAAACATTTCAAGACTGTTCTGTCACGGCCGTGACCGTTCAGTTCCAAGATTGTGCGCGTTGCTGAGCCTTCCAGCGGGTAAGGCGTCGGCCAGGGTCCGGACTCATAACCAGTAGAGGAGAATGGCGGCAAGGGTGACTGTGGCCTGGTAGTTTTGCGCGAGCTTGTCGTACCTGATACGCCACCGGGTCAACATGGAGTTTGGTCGTGCGGCCCCCCCGCGAGCGTCCAATGGCTTGGGGAGACGCCCCCCTTTTCCCCCCGCCGCTGAC
>JAGWBB010000116.1:0-452 GCA_021296095.1 Desulfurellaceae bacterium
GTCCAGCTCCCCGTCGCGCCGAGCCCCCACCCCCCGCTTGACCAGGATGTCGGCCAGCGCTGTCCGGGCGGCCGCATGCTGGGCGTTCGCCCCCAGCGCAGCCCGATATTCCTTTTCCGCACCCACAGTGTTGCCGAGCCGGTCGGCCAGGGCGCCGAGCCGGTAGTGCGCTTCGGCGTTGGTCGGGTCTTCTTTGAGGGCGCGGCGATACTCGGTTTCGGCTGGACCGTACAGCGTTCGGGCCTGGAGCCCTTGGGCTGTGGCCATGAAGTTGTCTTTTTTTTCGGCACAGCCCCAGGTCACGGCAGCAACGAGGAGCAGGGAGACACATCGGAGCGCGTTCATGGCCGCTATTCCGCCCCGTCTTCGACCGGCTGTCAATTGCCCCGGCTGCCTTGTCACACCGAGTCGGCCCGGATACACTCGACCGCCATGCCTCAAGCGCCTCCCGG
>JAGWBB010000116.1:520-1050 GCA_021296095.1 Desulfurellaceae bacterium
CTGTTTTCGGGCAGCATGTTCGTGCTGTTCGCCGTCCTGCCGCTGTTCGTCGTCCAGGAACTCCACGGCGCGGAATCCCAGGTCGGCCTGATCATGGGTGCGTTTGCCCTGGCCGCGGTCCTGACCCGGCCGCTCTCGGGACAGCTGGTTTCCATCTGGAGCCGCAAGAGCGGGCTGAGCCTGGGCACCTTCATCTATTTCCTGGCCCCGGCCCTGTACACCCTGGTCGGCTCGGTACCGGTCATGCTGGGGCTGCGCTTTTTTCACGGCATCGGCATTGCCATCTATACCACCGCGTCAAGCGTGTTTGTCGCCGACCTGTCACCGCCCGCCCGGCGCGGAGAAGCCATGGGCTATTACGGCATGGCGCTGAACCTGTCGATGACCATCGGCCCAGCCCTGGGCGCCTACCTGGTCGGCCGGATCGGCTTTATCAATCTGTTCTGGCTGTCGGCTGGGCTGGCCCTGGTCAGCTTTTTGCTGACCCTGCTGCTGCGCGAACCCCGGCGTCCGTCGCCGCCGCTTCACAC
>JAGWBB010000116.1:1199-8307 GCA_021296095.1 Desulfurellaceae bacterium
TCGCGGCCCTTTGCCGGCCGGCTGTCGGACCGCTTTGGCCGACCGGCGGTGATCATCCCCGGGATGCTGTTGCTGGCCGTGGCGATGACGATTCTGGCCTTCTCGACCAGCCAGTTCGGCATGCTGAGTGCGGCCATTTTGCAGGGTTTTGGCTTTGGCGGCGTGCAGCCGTCGCTGATGGCCCAGGTGGTTGATCGCTCGACCGACCACGACCGCGGGCCGGCCTTGGCGACGCTGATGGGCGCCTTTGATGTGGGTGTGGGTCTGAGTTCAATCGGGCTGGGACTGGTCTTGGAAGCCACGAGTTTTTCGGTCACCTTTTTGTGCGCGGCCGGGATCGGACTGTGCGGCGCCGGAGCGTCGGCCTGGGACGCGCTGCGGCCCAAGACGGCTCCGTCCACCCCGTCCGTCGCCCCGGAGGCGGACTGAACCTGCCGCAGGAGAAACGTCTTGTCCTGACAGGCTGAGGAGGTCGCTGTGTATCGGTCCTTTCTTGCGGGGATATTCGCCCTCGCCCTGCTCCACCATCCGTCCTCAAGCCCGGCCCAGCCGCCGCCGCTGCCCAGCCGCGCCCAGATACAGGGCTGGATCGCCGCAAACCTGGAGACCACGCCGCAGTTTGCAGAGGGGCAGGTGCTGTCGCGGGCCGACATCGACAAGCTGCGACCGTTCCTGCCGCCCCGCTATATCGACGAGTTTGATTTTGAGGGGGTCGAGTTCCACGTGTCGCCATCCGGGAATTACGCGCCCCACCCGAACTATCTGGCCGCCACCGAACGCTATTCGGGCCAGACCGTCCTGGCCGAAGACGGGGCGATTGAGAACTATATCGCCGGGCGACCGTTTGCCCGGGCGCTGATCAATCCCAACGATCCGACCGCCGGCCTGCGGGCGGCCTGGAACTTCAACTTTCGCTGGCAGCACTACGGCATGCACGTCCGGCGCTACCTGGGCGCGCTGATCGAAAAAGGTGGCCGCGCGTCGCCCCTGTCCGGTTTTCCGCCCGACCTGATTCAGGGCGGCGGCACCGCGATACGCCACATCGTGGCCCTCTACCAGCGGGTCTACCACACCCACTTGGCCCAGCAAGCGGAGGCCGGCTATCTGCTTCCGGTCAGCGACGCCGGACGGTTTGAATACAAAGACTATGTGGAATTTCTTGAGCCCTACGATGTCCGCGGCTCGCGCTTTCTAGTCTATCGCTATAACGACCCGCGCGTGCAGGACGACGCCTGGGGATTTCTGCCCCAGCTCCGCAAGGTGCGCCGACTGTCGGTTATCGAACGGGACGACTCGGTGGGCGGGACGGAGATGACGCTGGACGACTTCACCGGCTTCTCTGGTCGGGTGCTCGACCACCGCTGGACCTTTCTGGGCTGGAAGGTGCTGCTGCATGTGATGAATTCGCGCCACCCCTACGCCCGCTTTTTCGGGCCCAACGGCTGGCTGCCGAATGACCGCTGGGAACTCCGGCCGTGCGCGGTGGTCGAACAGACCCCGGTCGGCGGCAACCGGGCCTACGGCAGCAAAATCTACTTCTGGGACGCCCAGACGTATGAGACGGCCCTGGTGCTGATCTTTGACCGGCAGGGCGGGCTGTGGAAGGTCATCGACCTGTTGCACGGCTGGTCTGAGGACCCCAGCCAGCCCGAGGCCGACCGGGGCCGGCATCTGCCGCGCAATATCGGCTTTACCATCCTCGACCTCAAAAAAGAGCAGGCGACCGTCTTCTCGGCCTATGAGATCGACTATCCTCGGGTAAGCCAGGAAGAGGTCGAGGAGCGCTACGACGTGAACAAGCTGACCGAGGGCAGGCGTTGAGGACAGACGCCTCAGTCCTTCCCGAACTGAATCGAGAAGCCCTCGCGCTCGTTGTTCTCTTTGTCGATCAGAATCGTGCTGGCCGAGCTGTAGCTGCCCATCGGGTAGAACAGAAAGCCGCTCACCCGCTGACCCGGTTGCAGGGTATCGACCTGCAAGGCTTTGCTCTGGCCAGCGGCCGGGGCTGTCATCGGGGTGACCCGGCCGCCGCCGGCAGCGCGCAGATAGACCTTGTCCAGTTCGATCCCGTAGGGTCGTGGGGTGTTGTTGTGGATTTCAACTTTCACCGGCAGGACACCGCTGGCCGGCAGATCAGACCCCAGCTCGATCTGCGACTCAAAGCCGTCGAAGGGCGTCAGGGTCATGTTCAGCCCGCCCTTGGGCCCCTGTTTGGCATACGCCTCCTGGTTGGCGGCCAGGATGCTGAAGGTCCGGGCAAAATTATTGTGGAAGCCGCCGGGACGTTCGGCCGCACCGATCAGCGACGGAACCGCGACGCCGGCCCGCTCAGGCACGACGGTCGCCCCCTGGGCACCGCAGGTGATGGTGACCCGGCCGCCCTCGCCCTGGCGCACCTCGGCGTTCGTGCCGGCCACGATGTAGCCCACCGAACCGGGGGTGGCGACCTGGACCGACTCGACCGGATGACCCAGGATTTGGACCGACCGATAGGCCAGGCGGTTGGCCTGCTCACAGCTCAGCTTTGGGGCGGACACCGTCCGCGTCCGGGGCGGCATGGTCGGGGTACAGCTCGTCGCCACCAGGCTGGCGACCGCTAGCGAAAAGAATGCGGCTCGATAGTATGACACACTTCCTCCCAAGACAGCGCGTTGCGGGTTCAGCGGCTCAGCGTATCAGAGCCTGCGCGACGGGGCGACACCGGGCACGTTTTTCAGCTCGTCTCGCAACCGTCCCAAATCCTGCATGGCGGCAGTAATATCGGACAGGGAATAGTGGGCGTTGCGCGGGCTGGTCGAGGGCAGCGCAAACACCCGCGCCCCGCCAAAACGTTCGGTCTGACGGCCGACGCGAACCTGTTTTGCCTGACAGCATACCCGGTAGCCGGTCAGGCCGTTGAAGCACACGACGCGCGGGCCATAGCGAGCAATCTTGTTGCGTAGCTGTTGCGCGCCACGCCGGAACTCCTCAGCCCCCAGCTCATGGATGCCGCGGGTCGGCCGTTTGACCACATCGGTCAGCCCGATCCCCCACCCCAACAGGCGCGCCTCATCTCCAGGGCCGACCGGCTCGGGCACCAGACCGGAGGCCGCCAGGGCGGTCCAGAACCGATTCTGGCGGCGGGCGAAATAGCGCCCGAGCTGGGCCGAATAGCGGCTCGGATTCAGGCCGACCAGCACGATATCGAGGTCGTGGCGCAGATAATCGGGCAGGCTGGGCAGGCGGTCCGGGTCCGGTTCGGGAGAACGTGCCATCGTCAACCTCAGCCGTGTCTGTCCCGGAGCCGGGCGTACTGGTATTGCAGGGCGCGGTTGGACCACACGCTGAGGAACGAGCCCAGCATGATCGCGTACACCTGGTGGCGTGCAATCTTGAGCCGGACCGCAGGGTCGAGCAGCCGGCGCGAGGCACGGATACGGGCCAGGGTCGCGCCGCCGATCAGCAGGGGCCAGGCACACGCCAGGCGCAGCCGCCATTCCCGGCGCGGAATGGCCAGGGTGTAGCGCCAGCCGGCCTGGTAGTGGGACAGGCTGAGGTCGAGCAACTCGTTGAGCAGGGGCCGCACCCGGCCGAGGTTGGCGGGCTCAAGCAGCTCCTCGGGTGTGAGCCCCAGCCTGTCCAGGTCTTCGCGCGGTAGATAACACCGTCCCAGACGCAGGTCATGGGCCAGGTCGCGCAGGATATTGGTCAGCTGTAAGCCCTTGCCGAACCGGACGCCGTGCTCGACCATGGCCGTCATGTCCCAGTCGCCCAGGGCCGGACAATGGGCGACCGCAGTCTTGGTCCAGAACTCCCCGACACAGCCGGCAACATAGTAGGTGTACTGATCGAGGTCGCGCCGGGAGCGCAGCGCGGCCAGCCCCTCATCTTCTTGGGCCGCAAAGGCTGTCAGGTCCATCCGCATGCCCTGGGTGAGGGTCAGGACCAACTCACGAATCCGCTCCTGGTCGTCCGGTCCGAGTCCGGCCAGGAGATCAAAGCAGGCATCCAGTCGCCGCAGCAACTCATGTTCGGCAGGGTTGGACTGGCGCTCACCAAGCTGGTCTTGCAGCTCGGGCAGGAAACTGAGATCGGCCGCATCAAAAGCCAGACGATAGCGCTCGAGCTGGACCAGACGCTGGTCCGGGGGCAGCAGCGTGGTATCGGCGATCGTATCCGCAGCCCGACAGAACAGATACGCCAGGCCCAGCGAGGGACGGACACCGGACGGCAGGATGCGCAGGCTCAGATAAAAGGAGCGACTGACCCGGGGCAGAATATCGGACAGGAGACGGGGGCGTGTTGAGTCGTGGGCCATGCGGCTCAAGACATATGCGCCCCCACCGGCCAGGTCAAGCACAGCGCGGGGTAATGTAGGGGCATCCCCCTGTGGGTGCCCGTCCGCTCCCGGCCGAGGCAGGGCACACAACAGCCCTCAGTCCAGCACCAAGCCTGAGCCGCGCAGCTGCTCCAGCGCCAGCCGTCGCATCGAAAAGCGGTCCTTGTCCCCGGCACTCATCTCGGCAAAGGTACGGGCGCTGCCCGCAGGTTGAAAGATCGCGTCCCAGCCAAAGCCGTGGCTGCCGCGCGGAGACACGGCGATGCTGCCCGGAACGCTGCCGGCAAACACCCGACAGCCGACCCCGTCGTGGTAGCCGAACAGGGTTGTTGCGGTAGCCGCGCGTTCGGTATCGAGCAGACGACACAGCCCCTCGTTGCCCAGGCTGTGCAAAAACCAGCGGATCAGCGCGCCGGGCAGACCGTTCCAGGCGGCAAAGGCCAGGCCAGTATCCTCGACCAGGACCGGGCGCTGGAGGGCGGCGTAGGCCTGGGCGGCCTTATGGCGCACGACCGGCTCAATCTCAACGGCCTGGATTTCGTCCAATTCGAGCGTCTGATGGGCCACGCTACGGCCGAGCAGACGCTCGACCTCGGCGGCTTTGGCGGCGTTGGCGGTGACAAAGGTGAGCATCACGTGGGTGCTGGCAGCCAGTAGCGTTGCCATTCGTCCAGGTGACACAGGGTGTGCAGCGAGTCCATGCGATCAACATACACCGTGCCCTGCAGATGGTCATACTCGTGCTGGATGACGCGGGCATGAAAATCTGTGGCCACAAAATCGAGCCGGTGGCCGTGGCGGTCCAGGGCCTGGACGCGCAGTTCGGCGTAGCGCGGGACCATCCCCCGCAGGTCGGGAATGCTCAGACAGCCCTCCCACAGCTCGGCCCGCCGCTCGGACACGACGCGCAGCCGGGGGTTGATCAACACCGTCAGCGGAACCGGCGGCACGTCGGGATAGCGGGGGTGCTTGTCCACCTGCAGGACAGCCAGCTGCTGCGACACATGGACCTGGGGGGCGGCCAGACCGACCCCGGTATACTCGTGCATGGTCTCGATCATGTCGTCGATCAGGCCTTGAAACTCGGGGCGTGGGATGGCCTCGGGGGGAACCGGCCGAGCGGTTTTGCGCAACACCGGATGCCCGAGACGACAGACTTTCAGAATAGCCATGCGACAGGCTCAAAGGCGTGTGCGGCGCTGGCTGCGCTGGGGACGCTGAAAGGCCAACACCCGATGGCCCTGCCGGTACTGGGCAACCAGCGTGATCAGATCCTCGCGGTCGATCAGGATGCAGTCCTCGTGTCGGGCCAGGGTGCGGGCGCGCAGACTGAAAGGCTGGTTGGCCAGCATCAGCGCTCCGTCACAGCCCTGGGCATGGCCGGCGGACAGGACCTCGGTGACCACGCTGTCCGTCAGCGGCCGGGTGTGGCGGGACACCCGGCCCAGCCGCCGTTCGGTGCCCCGGACCAGCAGAAAATCGGTCCCGGGTGGGCTGGGGCGTGCCAACGGCGCGACTTCATAGCCCTGAGCCCGCAACAGGTCGGCCGCATAGCGGGAAAACTCGGCGTCGGTCATGGTGTCGAGTTCGTGCAGCCGCTCGCGCCGCTCGCGCCGACGGGTATGGCTCTGCCATACGATCCAGATACCCAGCCCGCCCCCTATCCAGACCAGGGCACTGACCCAGTTGCCCTGGAGGGCAGAGGTGGCGAAGACGAACAGCAGACAGATAGCGGTGGCCTTGATAAGACGCGTCCGGGTGGTCTTTCCCGACCGCGTCTTGTGGCTCAGATCAACAGCGCGGGACGGTTCCTGCATGGCTTCCTCAGACAAGACGCTCGTTCAGTCGTTCTACGGCTACCAGCCAGATATCCCAGCAGGCGGAAGAAATCAATCGGGAAAATGGGACGGAGGATGACAGCTCAGCGTCGGGTCGTCAGCACAACCCCGACAATCACCAGGAGTGTGCCATACAGATGGACGGCGGTAATCCGCTCGCCCAGAAAAACGGCCGAAAACACCAGCACGATAATCGGAATGAGATTCATGAACACGGCCGCCCGGTGCGGGCTGACGCGCGTCAGGGCTTGATAGTACAGCAGATTGGTCAGTGGCGAGAGTACGCACAAATAGGACACAGCCATAATCACCGTCGGACTCAGCTCGAAGGCCGGCTGCAAGGGCTGCTCAAAGAAAAAGACCGGCAGCAGGGCCACCGCGCCGACCAGATAGGAGCTGGCCGTTGCGGCGGTGGGCGAACGCTCACGCAGGGCGACCCGGCTGTAGACCGTGTACACCGCCCAGTTGATCTGGCCGATCAGGATCAGCACATCACCCCAGTTGAACGAGCGCTGGAGCAGGTTTGCCAGCGAGCCCTGACACATGATGGCGACCAGACCGACACACGACAGGACGACGCCGGCGACGTTGAGCAGGCGGAGTTTCTCGCGCAAAAACAGCCACGACAGCAGGGTCACCCAGATCGGCGTGGCGGCCGCCAGGATGCCGGCGTTGGACGAGGTCGTCATCTTCAGCCCGACATAGAACAGCCCGCCCGAGGCCAGAACTCCGGTAAAGGCCATGATCAGGCTGCTCTTTGGGTCGCGGCGAATCTCACCCCACCAGCCGGGGTTTGACTGACGGCCCAGGAGGTTGAGGACCAGAGCGCCGAAGATGGTCCGGATGGCCATCAGGGTGAAGGTGCCGATCAGGCCCAGGGCGAATTTTCCGGCCGGGAAATTTCCGGCCCACAGGCTGATGACACCGATGAGTGAGAGGTAGGCCACAGGCG
>JAGWBB010000117.1:0-2505 GCA_021296095.1 Desulfurellaceae bacterium
AACAAGGCCCGGAAGATCTACACCCATCTGAACAATACCAACCCCGTACTCATTGAGGACTCGGACCAGCGCCGGGCGGTTGAAGCGGCCGGCTGGGAGGTGGCCTTCGATGGCATGGACTTTGAGGTGTAAGCCGTGAGTGCAACACACATGTGGAGCCGGGAAGAATTCGTCCAGCGCCTGCGCGCGGTGGGCGAGGCCGGCTACCACGACAAGCATCCGTTTCATATCCTGATGCACGAGGGCAGGCTGACCAAGCGCCAGTTGCAGGCCTGGATTGAGAACCGCTTCTACTACCAGACGATCATCCCCAAAAAAGACGCGGCGATCATGGCCCGCATCGAAGACCCGGCGGTTCGGCGGGCCTGGATTCAGCGCATTCTCGACCACGACGGCACCACCGACAACCCCGACGGCGGGATCCATAAGTGGCTGGTCCTGGGCGAGGCGGCCGGTCTTGCGCGCCAAGACATGGTTGCGCTGCGCTATGTGCTGCCCGGCGTGCGCTTTGCGGTTGACGCCTATCTGACCTATGTCAAAGACCACTCGCTGATGGAGGCTGTGGCCTCGTCGCTGACCGAACTGTTTGCCCCGAGCCTGATGGCCCGACGCCTGCCAGCCTTCGAGGAGCACTACCCGTGGGTCGAACAGCAGGGGCTGGAGTATTTTCGGGCCCGTCTGAGCCAGGCGCCGCGCGACGTTGAATTCGGCCTTGAGTATGTGATTCAAGAGTGCCATACGCGGGAGCAGCAGGAGCAGGCCATCCTGGCCCTGAGAACCAAGTGCCATATCCTGTGGTGCCTGCTCGACGCTGTCCATTTCGCGTATGTCTCTCCGGGCCTGCTGCCGCCGCTGTGGGGGGAATAAGACCGTCGTCCAGAGGCACACGTATGTCTGAGTCGCAAGAAACCTGGCGTCCCCGGCTGGCCGCAAAAGCCCGTCTGCGGTGGGATAAGATCGAGCAGCAACACATGCTGATGTTTCCCGAAGCCGCGCTCAAGCTGAACGCCACCGCCGCCGAGGTGCTCAAGCTGTGTGATGGAGAACGGACCGTGGCTCAGATCGTCGACGCCCTGCTGGACAAGTTTCCCACCGCCGAGCGCCAGGTGGTCGAAGACAACGTCACGCAGTTGCTGACCCGCATCCGCAGCCGCGGGCTGCTGGAGGTCTAGATGCCCGCTCCGCGCCCCTACACCCTGGTCGCCGAACTGAGCTACCGCTGCCCGCTCAGGTGTCTGTACTGTTCCAACCCGCTCGAGTTCCACGCCATGCAGGACGAACTCAGCACCGAGCAGTGGTGCCAGACCTTCAGCGATGCGGCCGACCTGGGCGTTGTCCAGGTCCATCTGTCGGGCGGTGAGCCGCTGGTCCGCAAGGATATCCCGGCCCTGATTCGACACGCCCGGGCGTGCGACCTGTACACCAACCTGATCACCGGCGGGACGCTGCTCAGCGAGGCCAAGCTCACAGAATTTCGTGACTGCGGTCTGGACCACGTTCAGCTCAGCCTACAGGACACCGAGCGCGACGCGGCCGATCTGGTGGCCGGCCTTAAGTCCTACGATAAGAAGCTCGAGGTCGCCCGGCTGATTAAACGCCTCGGCTATCCGCTGACGATCAATGTCGTTCTGCACCGTCTGAACATCGAGCACGTGCCCGAACTGATCGACCAGGCCGCCGAACTCGGCGCCCAGCGGATCGAGCTGGCCAACACCCAGTACTACGCCTGGGCGTTCGAGAACCGCCGGGCTCTGCTGCCGCCCCGTGACCGCTACGAACACGCCGAGGCCATCGCCCGGGAAGCGCGGAAAAAGTACGAAGGCACGATGGAGATTGCCTTTGTCAAAATCGACTATTACGAAGACGCGCCCAAGGCCTGCTCGGGCGGCTGGGCGCGCAGCTATATGTGCATCACGCCGACCGGCGAAGTCCTGCCCTGCCACGCCGCCCACGCGATTGAGCAGCTGCGCTTTGAGAGCGTCAAAACCCGGCCGCTGCCCGAAATCTGGCGCGACTCGCCGGGGCTGAACGCCTTTCGCGGTTACGACTGGATGCAGGAGCCGTGCCGCAGCTGTCCGCATAAGGAGCAGGACTTTGGCGGCTGTCGGTGTCAGGCCTTTCTGCTGACCGGCGACGCTGCGGCAACCGACCCGGTGTGCAAACTCTCCCCCCGGCATGAGGTCGTGCTGCGGGCTGCGGCCGAGCCGGTGGAGGACCAACCGCAGCTGGTCTACCGCGATGTGAAAAACAGCCGGCGTCTGGCGGCTCGTTCATGAGTACCAATTCAAAAGGCGTCCAGTCGTCCGACCCGCCGGGCAAGCCTGGTGGTCGAGCTGGTGGCCCGAAAGGAAAACACAGTGGGTGATGATGACCACCGGAGCAAAAAGAGATCATCACCCACTTTGCTAGGCATGGACTCCGCAGTGCTTGTCATGGGCGGGCTGACCCTGGCCCTGGTCGGCTGGGCCTTTGTCAAAGGACCCGACCTGCCGCTCAAGGGCCTGC
>JAGWBB010000117.1:2555-9539 GCA_021296095.1 Desulfurellaceae bacterium
AACGTCCTGGTTCCCCGCGAACTGCTCGTCAAATGGATGGGCGAGCAGGCCGGGTTTCGCGGCATCCTGATCGCCTGGATGCTCGGCCTACTCATGCCGGGCGGCCCGTATGTGGTGTTTCCGATTGCCGCCGCCCTCCTCAAGCAGGGCGTTGCCGTCGGTCCGCTGCTGGCCTTTATCACGGCTAAGGCGCTGCTCTCGCCGACCCGCCTGTTCAGCTGGGAGGTACCCTTCCTGGGCTGGCCGTTTGTCGCCGCCCGGGCGATTCCGAGCCTGCTGTTTCCGCCGATTATCGGCCTGATCGGCCAGCGCCTGTTTCAGCTGTTCTCCAAGTAGACGCCTCAACTGGAACTCATTTGGGCCTGGAGGACCAACAGGCCGCTGCCGACCTGGACCGCCACCAGCTTCTTGAGCGGAAGCATCACAATATCGCTCTCGGCCTCAATCTGCCCTATCAGCTCTTCGAGCCGAGCCCGAATGTCATCCGCCCGCGTCCGCTCACCCGCGTCCGAGGCCAGCCGATAGACCTGACCCAGATACAGGGCGGGATGCAGATTACGGCATACCAGCACGTCAAACGCCTGGGCCTTTGTGGCCTCCTGGTCGTAGTCCGGGTCTTGGAGCTGTTGTTGCTGGGCGGCCAACCGTTTCGGGGTGCGCCGCACATAATCGGCTACCGAGCGAAACAGGCGATTGGCCGGAACTTTTTCCCCAAGGGCTGAGAAATGGGTCTCAATCAGCCCCAGGGTCTCTTGCGTGCGCCGCATGCCCTCGGCCATCGCCTCGCGCCGCGAGCGCCCGCTCGGAGAGCTGTCAGCCAGAACCGGATCGGTGAAATACGGCAGCTCACATACCAGGCTCAGAGCCTCGGGCACCCGCTCTTGCAGATAGTCGGCCGAACTGGTCCCGGTCAGAATATGCTCGGCCGGATCTCCGCCGAGGTTTGTCTCCATATAGTCGTAACTGTCGCGCAGGCTGAAAAACGGATACACGGCCTGGGCCCAGGGCTGGATATACGGCACTTCGGCTTCGCCCTGGTGGAGTTCCAGCCCTTGGGCGGCCACCAGCCGGTGCAGCTGCCCGAACAGGGCCGGCACACGCCGCGAGGCGTAGAAATACACCCCGCAGAAACTGGCGTTATGCAGGGAGTAACAAAAGCCGGGACGGTAGTCCTCCATCAGCCGCATCAGGACCCGGGTCTCGGCCGACGGCGCAGAAAAGTGCAGGGTCTTATAGTCAATCGGAAAGCTCCACTCGACCTGTTCGGCCGAGGTCGGGCGGTAATAGTTCAGCGCATAGCGGAGCGGCGAGAAGCCGCCTTTCAGCCAGCCGGCGTTGAGCGCCAGTCCATCCGGGTCAATCACCTTAACGATCAGCAAGGTCGTATCGAGCTGCCGGAGCATATCGCGGCGCTGGCACAGGGCTCGACTCAAAAAATCGAGGCTGAGCGTGCCGATCGGCTCGTTGGGATGCGGCACGCCGAACAACAGCGCCGTCCGCGAGCCGTGGCCAACGGTCAGCAGCTCAATCGGTCGGCCATCCGTGGACGTACCGATGCGGCGCAGCCGGGCCAGGTCTGGAAATTCTTCAACCAGTTGCACCGAACTGTGGTGCAGCTCGTCAGGCGACAAAAACTCCTGGTAGTCGGGAATGGCGTGTAAAATCTCGACGATATCCATTGAGAATCCTGTGAGAGTCCTGCCCTCCACACACATGCCCCAAGCCGTCCGGCGGGTCAATGCACGGCCTGGCGTTCTTGACACGCCGGAGCGAGTCGTGTTTGTCTGCTGCGCCTATGGAGAAAAGAGAGCTGTCTCTCATCCCCTCAAAGAACGGCATTCCGATAAGATTGACGGCGGAACGCTGGGCTCATATCACCGAGGAACACGCAGAGCTTTCAGGGCGACGGGCAGACCTTCTTCAGACTCTCGTGGAACCGCAACGCATCCTTCTGGGACAAAGAGGGGAACTCCTGGCACTGAGAGAGTGGGAGTCGAGGAAATGGCTGGTTGTCGTTTATCGTGAATTCAGCGATGATGGATTTGTGATCACCGCCTTCTTCACACGCAGGCTGCGCGCGCTCGAAAAAAGGATACGAGTATGGCCATAGCAGACGTCCAGGAATACCTCAAACTTCTCCCGGTTGTGAAACGCGCCCCCCAGGGCTCCCTGTGGTCATCATACGATGCAGAGGCCGATGTTTTGTACATCAATTTCAAGAAACCGAGTCAGGCCACAGACAGCGAACTGACGGAGGACGATGTGATTATTCGCTATGAAGGGGACGCAGTCGTCGGAATGACCATCCTCCACGCGAGCCAACGCTAGCAAAACGAACCGCGTTTCAGGAAAGCTCCCCGCCTCAATGAGCACGACCGACTCCTCCACAGCCGTCCCGGCTGACCGCACTCCGGCCGATACCAACTTTGTCCGTTTTCTGAAAACCCTGGGTCCGGGCCTGCTGTTCGCCAGCACCGCCATCGGCGTCTCGCACCTCGTCCAGTCGACCCGGGCCGGGGCCGGCTACGGCTACGCCCTGCTGTGGGCAATCGTCATCGCCAATCTGCTCAAATACCCGGCCTTTGAGGCTGCCCCGCGCTATACCAACGCCACCGGCGAGAGTCTGATCGACGGCTACCTGCGCCTCGGCAAGTGGATGCTGTACGTCTACCTGCTGATTACCATTGCCCCGCTGTTCATCATCAACGCGGCGATCGGCTTCACCACCGCCGGGCTGCTGAACAATCTTCTGGGTCTGGACCTGTCGGCCGCAACGACCGCCCTGTTTCTGCTGGCCGTGTGTGTCGGGGTGCTGCTGGTCGGAGAGTACAGCCTGCTCGATAAGCTCATCAAGATCATCTGTGTGGTCCTGTTTGTCTCCACCATCGTCGCCTTCAGCCTGACCCTGGCGCGTGGTCCGGTGGCCACAGTTCCGTTCTATGCGGCCGACATCTGGACCGCCTCGGGTTTTGCGTTTTTGATCGCCCTGATGGGCTGGATGCCGGCCCCGGTCGATCTGTCGGCCTGGAACAGCCTGTGGACTCTGGAGCGCATCAAGCAGACCGCGTACCGGCCACGCATGAACGAAAGTCTGCTCGACTTCAAGCTCGGCTATCTCATGACCGCCTTTCTGGCCGTATGTTTCATGACCCTGGGCGCGTTCATCATGTACGGCTCGGGCCAGTCCTTCTCCAACCAGAGCGGCACCCAATTCACCAACCAGGTCGTGCAGCTGTACACCGCCACGCTGGGCGACTGGAGCTATATCATCATTGCCGCCTCAGCCTTCTCGGTCATGTTCAGCACCAGCCTGGTCGTGCTCGACGGCTACGCCCGGGCCATGGAGCGGACCTGCGCGCTGCTGTTCTCAAACGGCCAACACAGCCGGCGGATGTACAACCTGTGGGTCATCATCAGCGCCGTCGGCGCCTACTGGATGATCGCCCAGTTTCTGACCAGCTTCACCACCCTGGTCGATCTGGCGACCATCATCTCGTTTCTGGTCGCCCCGATTCTGGCCGCAGCCAACTACAAGCTGGTGTGCGGCACGTATATGCCCCAAGACGCCCGACCGCCGGACTGGCTGCGGCTGCTGGGCATTATCGGGATCGTCTTTCTGAGCGTGTTCAGCCTGATCTATGCCGGCCTGCGGCTGCTGGCGTGATTGACTGAGCCCTAATCGTCCCCGTCAATCTCAAATTGGCGGCACAGCAAGTCTCGATTCAATTCGATACTGCCTGAATCCTCATCGTGGCTGAGGATCTGATAGCCGTCTATGTTAAGGATCTTTTGGAGAACGGCGATAAGAGCGTTCAACCGTGCTGCCGGCGTCTTGACCGCGCGGGCAAACGCGGCCAAAGACAGTTTGCCTTCAGCTTGGTCTAGCGCCTCAAGAAGGACAGCCAGATGCTTGTCCACAGCCTCGGCTTGGCCAACAAGCTTCTTTTGCTTGGCAAAGACCGGTGAGTTCAGCAAGGCATGAATCCAGTCTGAGCTGACACCTTGCTGGGTCTGGGCAAAGTCAAATAGAGGTAGCCCTGACGGTTCTTGCGGCTCCGTCAGTTCTTGAGCAGACATGCTCGTGTCCTGAGTAGCGAGCGGCGGCGGCGTCTCTTGCCACCAGACCGGCGTTTCGATTGAGACAGCCGTCCAGCCTGGGCAAGGATCGCGGACGGACAGAACGGCAATCGGCACGATCATCTCTTGGGGAGATATCCCTCCATGGTAGCCACTCTTTTTGGGGCCATAGCGGAGGTGCTCGGTCCAAGGCGCAACTAGCTGCCGAGAATCAGGCATGAGGACACGCGGGCCACGGAGGGCCAACTCCCCATCTGTCACACGCCCATCGTCCACCCGCCACCGCTCTCCACCGCCGTCCTGCTGAAGGCTACGTGTGTGGTGCTCAAGCACGTGTCCATGGTCGGCCAGTAGGACAACCGCTCGACCCGCCGCCTCGGCTGCGTGCAGCAGGGTGGGAAGAATACGGATTTCATCTTTGGACCAGCGGATATCGAGCTGATCGCCTTTTAGTAACAGGTCGTCCACGGCATTGATGACCGTACCCACCACACGCTGCTGGGAATGGAGGATGGCGTCACAGACCTTTTCCTCTTCGGTCTGTAAGTCAGCTTTGTGGAAGAGTTTTGGCGGCAAGCTGGGACGGCTGTGTCGGAGCAAGCCTGGATGGCTTGCAAAGCCACGTTGTTCGTCTGTCGCATTTCCACAGCTGGGCTTTCCACATAACAGACTCGTGCGCGAAGCCTGAGTAACGGACGGAAGCACGGCAAGCCCGGGGCGTTGCTTTTCGTGTCCGTCTTCGCATAAGGCAACCCAATCCTGGCGGGTAATGCTGGCAACCAATTCGTGGCAAACTGTGCTGCTCATCCCATCAATAACGATCACCAGGACTGGCGCATGTTCGGCCAAGGGGACCACAATCTCGTCCAGAATGCACTCGGCTGGAATGAGCTGAGCACCGTTTGACGCCGAAGCTGTGGCGTCCTGGAGGAGTTCGGCAAAGCGACGGGCGTGCTGTTCGCGGATAGCCGTGACAGTCTCAAACAAATGCCCATACGCCTTTGACAGCTCACGGACCGGTTCCGAGCCCCGGACCTGAAAACGTGCCCAGTCAACAAAGCTCCCCTCATCCTCATGGTACTGAGCCGCTTCACCAAGCGATGAGAATGTCGGTGGACTGGTCGCAACGTGCTCTAACCAGCGTACCAGGCGTAACGCCATTTCACCTCGGTCGAGGCGACGATGCTCGTCTGACGAGCGGGATTGCTCATGTCGCTCGACCGCCCGCCATGCCTCGCTTAGAGGCAGCAGAGAGCGAGATGGCCCATTGTCTATGGCTTCTGAGAGCAAGCGGCCAAAACGGGCGAGATGCTGCTTAAAACCGCGCGGCGAGATATCGCTCACATACGCATACGCCTCAGCCTGGAGTTCCTCCAGAATCTCATCAGCTCGCTTCAGAAGCGCCCTGCGTTTGTGCGGATCGTCAGTCAGCTGGAAGCTGACGACCTCTGTGGCAGCAGAACACCACCGTTCGATCAGCACCGTGTCCGGTGTTTCACCTCCAAAATAGCGCTCCTCCATTTTTCCGGCGGCTTTGTCGAGTCGGCCGCGCAAGTCTTGATTGAAAACCACTCCTGCGGCAAGACCGACAGGGAGAATACCGGAATCCGATCGGCGCAGCAGACAATCCATGACCAGCTTGGCGACCGGCCCAAGGGACTGAGCAAACCAGGCAGCCATTGCCTGGCAGAAAGGCGCCGGGGCAGCTCGAAGCCGCTCGACATGGGCTTCCTCGGTTGACCATTTGAGAAGAGCGAGCAGATCGGGACGGTCACCGCTCAAACCGAGCTGGCGCTCAAGGAGGACTGCCCACACCGTCTCAGCGTCAAGAAAACCACCCGGTGCCGGAGGAACCGAGTCTGCCTCCAACAAATAATCCGCAATCCAAGCCTGTTGACTGACTCGCGGGTCAACGGTTCGGGCTTGAAACCGGGCTTTGACCAGCTGCCAGTTGTCAATCGTAAACAGCCGCCGCTTGGCCAACCTCAGCAAAATGTCCTCACCCAGCTCTTTTTCGTCCAGACGGGTAATCAGGACCTTGATGGCCTCGCCTTCAGCATTGTCCCGCAGCGCGATCCGCATCGCTAACGGAGAATCACACTGCTCGATGACATAGCGGTCGCGGCCATCTTGCTTATGGCGTTCGCCAGTCCACCGACCAGGCGCCTGGATGCCAATCACCCGTTCGTGGCTGTTCCGCTTGCGAACAGCCGCCACCTGGGCTTTGATTTGGCCAAAGGTCAGGACTGCTGTCGTCACTGTTCCGACTCACCTTCTTCAATGACCCAACGCATATTAAGTCGGATGGTCTGACCGCTTCTCAGCTCCTGCTCCAGACGAACAAGGAGGTCTCGCGCCGTGCTTATGTCCAGGTTATCCCGCCCTCTCTGATTGACGATACGTTTGCCCTTCACCACGGCATTTTCCGTAGGAGCGGCGTCACCGCTATGAGACTCGGTCAGCAGTGTAATGGCTTGAGAGCGCGCGGCCTGGAAGGCTAGAGCGAGTGGTATGACATGCTCATCGCTCTGTAAGGCTTGGACAATCGTGTCACAGATTTTCTCGGCCTCCTGCTGTCGTTCGTCAGTGAGCTTACGGATCGCCTCAAACAGCTCCCAACCTGTTTCCTCCAGCGCCGCGCCGAGAGGGTCGGCCTTGCTGAAACACTCTCCCATCGCCTCTGCTGTCGTGGCAACCGGTGCTGAGGCAAGCACGGCGATGACCTCGTCAGATTGCCCCGAAGAGAGGCGCTCGACGAGCTGCATCGTAGCGGCAGCCGTCTGCATGCGGGCCGTATCGCTCGGTTGAAGGCCAAACGCCTCAAGACGTGCTAGGGAGTGTCATCAGTTAAGGAGGATCACCGAGGCGGCCAGATAGATAGCTCCCAGAAAGCTGACCGCGCGTTTG
>JAGWBB010000118.1:0-456 GCA_021296095.1 Desulfurellaceae bacterium
CGGTTGCGTCGAGCGCCTGAACGGGAACGGCAGGGACCTGAAACGCGGTCCCACCAAACATGCCCCACGCGCCCTGGTCACCCCGCGTCATGACAACATTGGGAGCGACTTCCTGAAAGCGTGGAAAAATGGCTTCGGCCCGCTCTTGGTCGACATAGGCACCGGCCTCCTGCTGGTTGGCAAAGACCAGGTCGCACTCGGCTACCGCCGCGCGCAGCGCGTCGCCACAGGCTTCGACAATGAAGCGGTCCGAACACGTCAGAGAGACCTTGACCTGATGTTTCCTGGCCAGCTCAAGCGCCCGGCGGGCTGCCGCCTGTCCGCCGGGTGTGGAAAATAAATAGCCCTCCAGATACAGCCAGGTCGCCTGTTTGAGTGCGTCTTCGGTCACGTGCTCGACCGCGAAGACGCCGCTGGCGCCGAGCGAGGTGTTCATGGTGCGTTCGGCGTCCGGGG
>JAGWBB010000118.1:728-7677 GCA_021296095.1 Desulfurellaceae bacterium
ACGTCGACCAGGGCGTTGCCCATGCCGTACACGTCAAATTTTTTGTTCATCGTGTTGTCGTAGCGGAAAGACCTGAGCTTGGAAATGCCGAACAGTGCTCAGCGTTCGCCGACCAGAGGCGAGGTGACCTTGCGGAAGGTCTCGTCCAGGGAGGTGCGAACGTCAACCACGGTCGGCTTGCCGCTGGCCAGGGCGGTGTGCAGGGCCGGCGCCAGCTGATTCGGGTCCTCAACCCGGATGCCTTCGCAGCCCATGGCCTGGACAATTTTAGCGTGGTCAAAGTTGGCGAAATCGCAGGCGATATTGCGCTCCCCCTGGCCGTGTTTGACCCAACCCAGGGCCTGGTTGTTGAAGACCAGGTTGACAATCGGGATGTCTTCTTCGACCGCAGTCATGAAGCTGTTCAGGCCAATGGCGAACCCGCCGTCGCCACACACCGCAACCACCTGGCGTTCGGGATACAGCAGCTTGGCCGCCAGCGCGGCCGGGGCCGCATAGCCCATACCGCCCACCCCGGCCGGTTGCAGAAACGTCCCGGGCGCCTTGGTCTGAAAGTAGTGCATCATGAACAGCCGGTTTTCACCCGCGTCGCAGGTCACCAGCGCGTCGGGCGCGATGGCGCGCTGGAGTTCGGCAATGACCCGTTGGGGTAGAATCGGCGCAGCCTGAGACCGAAACTCCGGGGCGTCGAAAAAGCCGTGCTGACGACGGGCCGATTGCAGCCGGGCTTTGCGCTCGGAGACGGTCTGGGGGGACACGGTCTCGTTGGCGACCAGGGCTTCGCTCAGCTGGGCCAGGGCTGTTTTGGCGTCTCCAATCAGGACCATCTCGGCCGGATACGTCCACGAGGCATTCTTGGCCTCAATGTCAATCTGGATCAGGCGTTGTCGCTGGGGGTCGAGTAACTTGGCGGTTTCAAAGGCCGTATCGGTTGCCGCCAGCTTGGAGCCGACCACCAGCACCACGTCGGCCGCCCCGATTTCGGCGTTGGCCAGGCGGGTACCGAAGTTGCCGTATACGCCCAGAGCCAGCTCGTGGGTTTCGGCAAAGCAACCCTTGCCCGAGGCGCTGGTGGCGACCGGGGCGCCGATTGCTTCGGCCAGGGTGACCAGCTCCATATAGGCCTGAGCGATCCGCACCCCGTTGCCGGCGATGATCACCGGCCGCTCGGCCTCGGCCAGGACCCGGGCGGCCTGTTCCACCAGACGCGGGTCGGCGGGCGGAACGGGGACCGCCAGAAAGGGTTCGGTGGCGTACAGGGGTGGAACCGACTCGGGGCCCACCCGACCCCGCAGCGCCTGGCTGTGCAGTAGCACAGCCACCGGTCCTCGTTCTCCGGATAAGGCGTGTTTGAGCGCGATTTGCAGGCTGTGAACGCCTTGGACCGGATCGCTGGCCACAAAGGTGCGCTTGGTGATGGCCGAAAACGCCTGTTTGGCGTCCCAGGTGCCGTAGTCGCCGGTGCCAGCCTGGTAGGGGCCGTGCTGCGAGTAGGGGGCGTTATCGCTCAGATCGGTCAGCAGCAGCATCGGCGAACTCGACAGATGGGCTTCGACCGCGCCGAGGCTGGCGTGCAGCAAAAAGGCGGCCTGACCGATGGCCACGCCCGGCTTGCCGGTCAGACGGCCGTAGGTCTCGGCCATCACCCCGGCGCGCGCCTCTTCACGGACGAGCACCGTTCGGATCGTGTCCCGGTGGTCGTACAGGGCGTTGAACAGCGCCCCGGTATAGCCGCCCGGAATACCAAAGACCATATCGATTCCGGCCTGCTCAAGGACGCGGACAATGGCCTCACGTGGTGGGACGGATTGGTGAACAAGCGGCTGTGCCATACGGCTCTCCCCTATATTGTGCAGACTTTCCCCTTAGTCTGTCAGCTGCAGAAACTCGACCGGCACCCCGTCCGGGTCTTCGGTGTAGAAGCTCCGCATAGTGGGTGCAATCTGGATGATGTCCGAGGTGATGGTGACATCGCCCCGGCTTGTGAGCTGGCGGTATTTGGCCTCGACGTCCGCGACGTACAGCGAGATATGCGGGCTGCCGACGTTGTTATGATGGAGGTCGAGCGTGGTGCCGCCGGCCGCGACGTACTCGATCAGTTGGAGCAGAAACGAGCCGGCTTGCATGTAGACGACCTTGAGTTTGGCTCCGGGGTTGTTCGTCAGCCGGTCAAAGGCCGGGCTTTGGGCCTCAAGATATTCGCCTTGCTGCATCTCGGCGATGTCTCGGTAGAAGGCGATTGAGCGCTCCAGATTTTTGACCGTCAGGCCGATATGAAACAGTTCCGCCATAGGGCTGCCCTCCCGTCCCTGCCCATACCACACGCGGGGCACCAAACCCAAGCGCTTGTGTCTGCCTGCTGTCCTTATTTGCTTGCGTGGAAAATCTGCGGATGGTATAAGAGCCTGCGGTTCAGCACGGTGAGGGTGTGTCCCCCAGCCGGTCACTCCGGTGTCCCGATTTGGGCCTTGCTTCCCCGTGTAGAATAGACTGGTGGAATCCGCTGCAATTTGTATTTCAGCTGGCCCGTGGTAAACGCGGGCTCGAACAGGAGGGAACTTTGCAAGCATTTACATACGACGCACCGACATCGCTCAGTCAAGCGCTCAGCCAGCTGGCTGCTGCCGGCGACACCGGGCGGCTGTTGGCTGGAGGTACGGACCTCATTATTCAGATGCGTGCGGGTGTCAAACAGCCTGGGGTCATTATTGACGCCAAGACGATTCCTGAACTCCAGGGCTGCACCTTTAGCGCCCAGGATGGACTGCGGCTCGGTGCCTCGTATCCCTGCTGCAAGTTCATCGAAGACGCGACCATGCAGCAACACTATCCCGGCCTGGTCGAAGCGGCCGGCCTGATCGGCTCGGACCAGATTCTGAGCCGGGCTTCGGTCGGCGGCAACCTGTGTAACGGCTCGCCGGCGGCGGATACGCCGCCGGTCCTCATCGCGCTCGGCGCGAGCTGTCATATCGCCGGTCCGAACGGCGAGCGGGATGTAGCGGCCGAGGAGTTCGTGACCGGTCCGGGCGAGACCGTTCTGGGGCCGGATGAAATCCTGGTGGACATCCGTATTCCGGCTCCCCAGGGCCAGACGGCCGACTGTTATCAACGTTTCATTCCGCGTAACGAGATGGATATTGCGGTGGTCGGCGTTGGCTCGTGTGTGGCGCTCGACGGCGATACCTGTACGGCGGCGCGGATCGGCCTGGGCGCGGTGGCGCCGACCCAGCTGTTTGCCGAGGAGGCCAGCGTCTATCTGGTCGGCAAGCCGCTCACCGACGAGAATATCGCCCGGGCGGCTGAGCTGGCCCAGGGCATTGCCCGGCCCATCTCGGATATGCGCGGCACGGCCGAGTTTCGGACCCATTTGGTTGGCGTGTTAACGCGCCGGACGCTGAAACAGGCGGGTGATCGAGCCCGCGCAAAGGCCTAATACGCCGGACGTGAGCGGGGGGAGGGCGAAGCGGGTGACAGCCCGGGTTCACCCGGTCCCCGAGACATACGGCGCTCTCAACGAGGAAGGCAGGAGAAATATGGCAAGAAAGGTCCACGTTCAAACGACACTCAATGGCGAAGTTGCGGAGTTCCTGTGCGAGCCCCGCCAGAGCTTGCTCGAAGTGCTGCGCGATGAACTCGGTTTTACCGGCTCGAAAGAAGGCTGTCTGACTGGCGACTGCGGAGCCTGTAGCGTAATCATCAACGGCCGTACCTCGTGTTCGTGTCTGGTGCTCGGGGTTGAGGCCGAAGGCCAGGAGATCACGACGGTTGAGGGCTTGGCCGACGGCGATACCCTCCATCCGCTCCAGCAGAAGTTTCTGGAGCACGCCGCCCTGCAGTGCGGGATTTGTACGCCCGGTTTTCTGGTGACGGCCAAGGCGCTGCTGGATAGCAACCCCAACCCCAGCGAACATGAGGTGCGTTACGCCCTGGCCGGCAATCTGTGTCGCTGCACGGGCTACGATAAGATTGTGAAAGCGGTGTTGGACGCCGCTTCTGTCATGCAAGGGAGGTAAGCAATGGCGCAACAAGAGGCGAAATTCAAGGTCATCGGAACCCGTCCGATTCGGCACGACGGGGTGGATAAGGTCACCGGCCGGGCCAAGTATGGGGCAGATATCGATCTGCCCGGCCTGCTGCACGGCAAGGTGCTGCGCAGCCCCCACGCCCATGCCCGGATCAAATCCATCGATGCGTCGGCCGCGCTCGCCCTGCCCGGTGTGAAAGCGGTTATTACCAGTGCGGATCTGCCGGATCTGCCCGGCGGCGTGGTGCCCATGGGCGAGCTGCCAATGAACCCCCGCCATCTGTCGCTGAACGTACTGGCCCGCGATAAGGCGCTGTACGACGGACACGCGGTAGCGGCCGTGGCGGCGACCAACCCGCATATCGCCGAAGAGGCGGCCAAGCTCATCAAGGTCGACTATGAGGTCTTGCCCCACGTCCAGAGTGTGGTGGACGCCATGCAGGACGACGCGCCGATCCTGTTGTCCGATGTGCGGATTGAGGAGAAGGGCGATCAAGAGACAAACATTGCCAGCCATGTGAAATTTGAGCGGGGCGATCTGGAGGCCGGTTTTGCCGCCGCCGACGAGATCGTCGAGCGCGAGTTCGATACCGCGATGGTCCACCAGGGGTATATCGAGCCGCACAACGCGGTCGCCCAGCACAATTCCGACGGCCGCTCCACGATCTGGGTCAGCACCCAGGGCGCGTTTACCGCCCGCGACCAGACGGCCATGATTCTGGATATCCCGGCCAGTTCGATGAAGGTCGTGCCGGCCGAGATCGGCGGCGGTTTTGGCGGTAAGATTTCGGTTTATCTGGAGCCGCTGGCGCTGGTGTTGTCCAAGAAGACCGGCAAGCCGGTCAAGATGGTGATGAGCCGTGGCGATGTCCTGCGCGCCACCGGACCGACCTCGGGTTCGCACATCAAGGTCAAAATGGGCGCCACGAAAGACGGCAAGATCACCGCAGCCCAGATCTGGATGGCCTACGAGGGTGGCGCCTTTCCCGGCGCGCCGGTCGGGGCGGGCTGTATGACCGTGCTGGCCCCATACGATTTGGAAAACCTCCAGATCGACGGCTATGACGTGCTGGTCAATAAGCCCAAGACGGCCGCCTATCGCGCCCCGGGGTCGAGCAATTCGTCCTTTGCCGGCGAGACGGTGGTCGACGAACTGGCCGAAAAGCTCGGTTTTGACCCGCTCGAATTCCGCCGCATCAACGGCGCCAAAGAAGGCACGGCCCAGCCGGCCGGACCACAGTTCGGCAAGATCGGCTATCTGGAAACCCTGGATGCAGCCCAGAACAGCGACCACTACAAGTCTGCCAAGCCGCAGTCCGGCAACGGCAAGAAGCGCGGCCGCGGGGTGGCCTCGGGCTTCTGGTTCAACGCCGGATTTCAGTCCAGCGCAACCGTCAATATCAATAGCGACGGCACGGCCAACGTGGTCACCGGCTCGACCGATATCGGTGGCACCCGGGCCTCGTGTGCGATGATCGCCGCCGAGGTGCTGGGTCTGAAGGCCGAAGAAGTCCATCCGGTTGTGGCCGATACGGAGTCCATCGGTCATACCGATATGACCGGCGGCAGCCGGGTGACCTTTGCCACCGGGACGGCCGTGTACGAAGCCGCCCAGGATGTGGTCAACCAGCTCAAGGAACGCGCGGCAAAGGTGTGGAAGGTTGAGACCAAAGACGTGGTGTTCCAGGACGGGGCGGTGTCGTGTCCCAGCGACGAGAAGAACGAGCCCATGGACCTCAAGGAGCTGGCTACCAAATTGCCCAGGACCGGCGGACCGGTGTCGGGTCGGGCCCAGGTCAACCCGCGCGGAGTCGGGCCGGCGTTTGCGACCCATGTGGTGGACGTCGAGGTCGATCCCGAAACCGGCAAGGTCGATATTCTGCGCTACACGGCCACCCAGGACGTTGGTACGGCCATCCATCCGAGCTATGTCGAGGGTCAGATCCAGGGCGCGGTAGCCCAGGGCGTGGGCTGGGGTCTCAACGAAGAATACTTCTACGATGAGAACGGCACGCTGCGCAACGCCGGCTTTCTGGACTACCGGATGCCGACCTGCCTCGATCTGCCGATGATCGAGACGATCCTGGTCGAGGTGCCCAACCCGGGGCATCCGGTTGGCGTCCGGGGCGTGGGTGAGGTGCCGATTATCCCGCCACCGGCTGCCTTGGCCAACGCCATCCACAACGCCCTCGGGGTACGCATGGAAGAGCTGCCGATGTCGCCGGGCAAAATCGCCAAGGCGGTCATCGAGCAGGGCTAGGCGCCCGCTGACACCCCCCCTCCGTCCGGGAGGGGGAAAGCGCATGTATGGCCTCAACCGTCTTCATTCCTGCCCTGATGCGAAAGCTGTCGGGCGGCAAAGACCGCACAACGGCGACGGGTACGACTCTGCGCGCCATTGTGGACGATCTGGAGCGTCAGTTCCCCGGCTTTCGGGACCGGGTTGTCGAAGATAACGATCTGGCCGGCTCGGTGGCGGTTTCGGTCAACGGAGAGATCATCACCGGCGGCTTATCGGAGTCCATCCCGGCCGATAGCGAGATCCATTTCGTGCCGGCTATCGGGGGCGGCTGAGGCGACGCTCAGCGAGCGGTAGAGGTGATAGGGAAGGGCAGGGCTGCTCTTCCCTATTTTTTTGCGCATTTTCCAGCTACATTTCGGGTAGGTTTGCGAAACGGCTGTAGGGGCGGCCCCCCGTGGCCGCCCAGGGCAGGCACTGGGTCCTGCCCCTAGCGAAGCCGAGGAGGAAGACATGGCAGCGCAGCACGAGCATCAGTTCAAGGTCATCGGCACGCGTCCGATCCGCCACGACGGCGCCGATAAGGTCACCGGCCGGGCCAAGTACGGGGCCGATATTCACCTGCCGGGCCTGTTGCACGGCAAAATTCTCCGCAGCCCCCACGCCCACGCCCGGATCGTCTCGAT
>JAGWBB010000119.1 GCA_021296095.1 Desulfurellaceae bacterium
CTGCTTGTGAAATCGCCGCCCACCTTTCGCATAGCTCCCATCGCCGTGAAAGCGACCCACGAGAAATGCGAGCTTCCATAGCAGTTGCGGTGGCGGTTTGGGCGGATGGGCGAGTTTGTCAGACGGCAGCGGGTCCAGCAGAGTCTCCATGTCTCCCCCTCACTGACACCGGCCTGGTGCCCTCATAATTTTGTCCCGACGGTCAAAGCTCTGGCCCATGTCCAAGATATATACTCCACTCCCCTTTTGCCGTCATCCCGAATCCGATAGCCAGTAGGTACTCTGAAACAGTATCGTACGGCAATATGAGTACAATCGAACCTTGCTTTGGTATGACCCTGGTACTCGGCGGTGCGCGCTCGGGCAAGAGCACCTTTGCCGAGAGTCTGGCACGCGGCCATAGCCAGCGGGTCTATATCGCGACTGCCGAGCGCGTTGACGACGAGATGGTACACCGCATCGAGGCACACCGCCGCCAGCGGGGGGCTGACTGGCGTACGGTAGAAGCGCCGATTGATCTCGCAGAGGCCATTCGGCAGGAGGGCGCACCCAACGTCTGCCTGCTGATCGATTGCCTGACGGTGTGGCTTGGGAACCTCATGCATTATAATCGAGAAATCGACGCCGCCCAGGATGCTCTACTCGATACGCTCACCGATGTATCCGGGCCGATAGTATTGGTCGCCAATGAGGTCGGCCTAGGCATCGTGCCGGACAATGCCGCTGCGCGCGCCTTCCGTGACCACGCCGGCCGGCTCAACCAGGCCGTCGCCCAGCTGGCGGAGCGCGTCTACTTCGTAGCTGCGGGCTTGCCGGTTCTCCTCAAGGAACCGACCTGAGCCTCATGCACACAACCGTCACAGCGACGCCAGCGCCCCAACGACTCCAAGATACATCCCCAGCTCGCTCATTTGCTGTACGCCACCGAGACAGTCTCCGGTGTATCCGCCCAGCCTGCGCTCATACATGCCGCGCATGGCGAGATGCCCGGCGGCAAGCCCTATCAGACCGACGGGAATAATGGCCTGCGCATACGCCACCCCCAATCCACACACCGCGGCCACACCGGTTGCCAGGGAGAACAGGAGGCCACCGGGACGCAGCGTCTCGGCGACCGGTGTGGCCATACCGACGTCTCGTACGTAATGGCTCGTCGCGATCGCAAGCACGGAGGACGACCGACTGGCGGCGTGCGCGGCGACCAGCAACCACGGGACAATATGTGACGGCAGCGCGACCAGGGCCAAGATTTTCGCCGCGAGCATCAGTCCGAGACCGGCCGCGCCATAGGCTCCGAGCCGACTATCGCGCATGATAGCGAGCGTTTTCTCCCGATCTGTGCCGCCGAGCCCATCGCAGACATCCGCGAATCCATCCTCGTGCAGGGCACCGGTCGCGATCAACGAGGCTGCGGTGGAGAGGACAACTGCCAGACTCATCGGAAAAACCAAATGGGCGAGCCAGAAGACGCCTCCAGCAAACGCACCGATCAAGGCACCGACGAGCGGGTAATAACGGACCATGGCAGACAGTCTCTCCTCAGAGAAGACACCCGACACCCGCACCGGCCAACAGGTCAGGAATTGAACGGCGAGCAGTAATGCGTCGAGTTCCCGACGGGCCGCGTTCATTCTCCTGCTCCGCTAACCCCGGCAGTCTCGAAAGTTGCCATGTCCGACAGCATCGCCGCAGCGGATTTGAGAATCGGCCAGACCAGCAGCGCGCCAGTGCCTTCACCCAGACGCATTTCCAGGTCAAGCACCGGACGGGCGGCCAGGGCCTCAAGCACCACGCGGTGGCCTGGTTCGGCGGATCGGTGGGCGAAGATGAGATACTCTCGCAGCGGCGGAGCAAGCTCGACCGCAGCGAGCGCGGCGGCGCTCGAGATAAACCCATCTACAAGCACGACCGTTCCGGCCTGGGCCGCGCCGATCAGCGCCCCGACCATCATTACCACCTCGAATCCTCCGTACTCGCAGAGCGCCCCACGCGCATCGAGCCGGACCGGTGTACGTGCTGCGGCCCGCGCGAGGACCGCCTGCTTGCGCGCCAGCCCGACGGCGTCAAGTCCGGTGCCGCCGCCGACCAGCGCGTCGAGCCCAATGCCGGTGAGCTTGTGGACGATCAGGCTAGCAGACGAGGTGTTGGCTATCCCCATTTCACCGAATGCCGCCGCCTCCGCGCTGATGTCCGCACCAATCTCACGGCCGCTGCCAAGCGCGGCCTCAAACTGTTCCGATGTCATGGCAGCCTCCACGGCGCTGTTTCGGGTTCCGGCAGCAATTCGCCGCGAGGTGAGTCCAGGGGCCTGGAACGTTGCGCCGGCGACGCCGGCATCAACGACGTGCAGGTCTACACCGTTCACGCGTGCAAAGACATTCGCCGCAGCGCCACCCGCGAGAAAATTGGCAAGCATCTGCCGCGTCACCTCTTGTGGATAAACAGACACCCCCTCAGCCGCTATCCCGTGGTCGCCCGCAAAAATGACCAGGCGACAGCGGTCCAGGCGCGGCGTGAGCGTATCCTGGATGCGGGCAATCTGCGCGGCCAGGGTCTCGATGGCTCCCAACGCGCCACGCGGCTTGGTTTTGGTGTCGATGGCGTGCTGGACCGCGGCATCCCGTGCGTGGGAGACGGGCCGAACATTGAACATGAACAGTCTTCCTTCAGTGGGCTCCGTCTTTTCGATACGAGATCATTCGCATACAGCGGCGCGATAGCAACGCTTCGGGACCCTAGCATGGAGCGGGAGCAGCAACCAGTCACGGGAGGAGCGGAACCAGACACGAGGTGAGGCTGCCACCCTTGACTTCGGCAGGCTGGCTTGTATGTATAGGGCCTGCATTCAAAGCCCATGGACACTGCCGCCACGCATAAGGAAAAGATGAAGGTCCTGCAGGCTGAGCAGCGCCGTAAGGTGAGCGCGACCCGCCATCCGGGACGAGGTCTGGTGCTGGTCTATACCGGCGACGGCAAGGGAAAATCAAGCTCCGCCTTTGGCGTGATTGCCCGGGCGCTCGGCTGGGGCCAGCGGGTCGGCGTCGTCCAGTTCATCAAAGGCAAATGGATGACCGGCGAACGGAAATTCTTCGCTGGATTTCCCGATCAACTCGTCTGGCACTGCATGGGCGATGGCTTCACCTGGAACACTCAGGACCGCGACCAAGACACAGCCGCCGCCGAGGCTGCCTTTGCCAAGGCGCGGGCGCTGCTGGAAAGCGGTGACTATGATCTGGTCGTGCTGGACGAAATCAACATCGCGCTCCGCTACGACTATCTGTCCGTCGAGACCGTGCTTGCCGGCCTCAAAGCCCGCTCGACCCGGACGAGTGTCATTCTGACAGGGCGCGACGCTAAACCGGAGCTTCAGGACTATGCCGACCTCGTCAGCGAGATGCGCGAGGTGAAGCATCCTTTCAAAGCCGGCCTCAAAGCCCAGCATGGGATTGATTTCTGAGGCGGCGTTCCGGCTGGCCGTTCTCGTCGGGCTCGTCGGGCTGGCCGCGTGTAGCCCTGCCGAGAAGCCGCAACGCCTGGACCAGCCGAAACGCATCATCAGCCTTGACTATTGCGCCGATCAGTATGTGCTCAAGCTAGCACCGCGTGAGCATATCCTGGCGGTCTCGCCTGATGCTGAGAAAACCTTTTCCTATATGCGTGGCTACGCCAAGGGACTCAGACAGATTCGCCCCCAGGCCGAAGACGTTCTCGTCCTTCAGCCCGACTTGGTGGTCCGCTCCTACGGCGGAGGGCCGAATGTCACCGCGTTTGTCGAACGTATAGGCACACCTGTGCTGCAAATCGACGCCGCCCACGACCTCGACGGTGTCAGAAACACGATTGCAGCAGTGGCAGAAGGGCTCGGTCAGCAGGCCCGCGGCGCAGCAGTGATCGCCGAGATGGACGCGCGGCTGGCAGCCCTGCGCGCCCTACCGGACGCGCCGGCGGCGCTGTATACGACGCCGGCTGGCGTGACGAGCGGACCCGGCACGCTGGTCCACGAGATGCTGCGCGCTGCGGGTCTGGCCAACTTTCAGCGGGAGCCCGGCTGGCGGTCCCTGCCACTCGAGCGTTTAGCCCATGAACAACCTGACCTCGTGGCGGCCGTTATCTGGGGAGCCACGAATCACGATGACAATTGGAGCGCGGCCCGCCACCCCATCGCCCGTCAACAGCTCCGTGAGCGGCCCGTCGTTTCGCTTGAAGGAGCCTGGGTCGCCTGCGGCGGATGGTTCCTGCTCGACGCCATTGAGGCACTGGCGGTGACAGGCCGCGGAGAGGCCCCGTAGTGACCACGAGCGGGCTCAATCTTGCCCTGGCCACGACGGCGGTCGCGGCGCTGGTGGCCGCCTGTTTTCTTGGTACAACCCCCATGGGCGCGCCCCGCGTACTGGCCGCGTTCCTGGGGCAGGCCCCGGTTGGCGACAGTCTGGTCGTCTGGCAGATACGCTTGCCGCGTGCGCTGGCCGCGTTCGTGGTCGGCGCCGCGCTGGGGGCAAGTGGCGCGGCGATGCAGGGATTGCTCCGCAACCCGCTCGCGGAGCCTGGGGTCTTGGGCGTATCGGCGTCAGCCTCTCTGGGTGCGACGTTTGTGCTGTACTACGGCTTCGCAGATGCCTGGGGGTATAGCGTGCCGGTGGCCGCCATCACGGGTGCGTCCGCAGCGTCGGCCCTCATCGCCCTGATCGCGGTCCACACCTCATCGGTGGTCACGCTCATCCTGGTCGGCGTCGGCCTGTCGAGCTTTGCGGGTGCGGCCATGTCGCTGCTGATGAATCTTGCCCCCAATCCGTTCTCACTGGCGGATATGGTGAACTGGATGCTGGGCTCCGTTGCCAACCGGAGTGTTAACGACCTGGCACTCGCCGCCCCATTCATGGTTATCGGCCTGGCCATACTCTTCGCGACCCGCCGAGGGCTGTCGGCTCTCACCCTGGGGGAGGAAGCCGCCGTCGGCGTGGGCCTCAATCTCCGTCGCCAGCGCCTCGCGGTTGTGCTGGGTACCGGGCTGGCCACCGGTGCAGCAGTCGCGATCGCCGGCGCTATAGGTTTTGTCGGCATCATCGCGCCACATATTGTGCGCCCACGCGTCGGTCACGACCCGGCGCGCAGCCTGCTACCGTCAGCACTGCTTGCCGGGCTCGTCCTCGTCCTTGCTGACATCGCGGTCCGTCTGTTGCCTACCAGTTCGGAGCTGAAGCTAGGCGTGGTCGCCGCTTTTATTGGCGCACCCGTCTTTGTCTGGATAACCCTACAGCGGAGGGCGGTCCGTGACTGAACTCTGCGCAAAAAACGTGACAGTCAGGATCGGTCGAGCGACACTCGTAGAGGCGGCTTCCTTGAGCCTACGGTCTGGTGAGTTGGTCGCCCTGCTCGGGCCCAATGGTGCGGGTAAGACCACCTTGCTACGCGCCGCGCTGGGCCTCGGACACCTTTCCACGGGGTCGGCGACGCTGGCCGGCGCGGCCACGGCACGACTCTCGTCCATGGAACGGGCTCGCCGCGTAGGATATCTCCCGCAAGTGCGTCCGCTGGCTTGGCCCAATACCGTGCGCGACGTAGTCGCGCTCGGACGCTTCGCCTACGGCGCGGCGCTCGGACGGTTACGCGCCAGGGATGCCGAGGCGGTTGATCGCGCAGTGGCTGCATGCGATCTTGTCGACCTCGCCCACCGCCGAACCGCTACCTTATCTGGCGGAGAACTCGCCCGTGTTCATTGTGCCCGAGCCTTTGCCGCCGAGGCGCCGCTGCTGATTGCCGACGAGCCGACCGCAGCCCTTGACCTGCGTCACCAGTTCCAGGTCATGGACCTCTTACGGCGTTTTGTGGACGCGGGTGGCGGCGTGTTGGTCGTCCTGCACGACGTGGGGCTTGCCGTTCGCTTTGCCGACCGGCTCATTTGGATGAAAGACGGAGCAATCCTTGCCGATGGTTCGCCCGAAGAGACCCTGACCGCAGACCGGCTACGGACGGTCTATGGTATGCACGCGCGGGTTGAGCGCCAGGGTACCGAGTGGAGCGTACAGATCGAAGGAGTGGCCTGAGCGTGTCGTCGATCATGCTCATGTCAGGCGCATTCCTGGTCGAGGCTGTCTGTGGCTGGCCCGACTGGCTCTACCGCCGCATCCGCCACCCAGCGGTCTGGATTGGCAGCCTGATATCTGCGCTCGACGCAGCGTTGAATCTGGATCGCTTCAGCCCCGCCGCGCGGCGCGCGCTCGGGATGCTGGCGACGCTCGTCGTCGTTGCCGTGCCCACGCTGTCCGCCTATTTGCTGGTTGTCCTCCTGCCGGAAACGCCGCTCGGTTTTGCCGTGGAAGTGACAGTGGCTTCCAGCCTGCTGGCCAGCCGTAGTCTGTATTGTCACGTCCTGCGCGTCACTCAGCGCCTGGAACACGGCGATCTGGCGGGGGCACGGCAGGCTGTCAGCCACATCGTCAGCCGTGATCCTACCGAACTCGACACCACGGGTGTTGCACGGGCGAACCTGGAAAGTCTGGCCGAGAACGCTTCCGACGGCGTCATCGCACCCCTCTTCTGGGGCAGCCTGCTCGGCTTGCCAGGGCTGACCGCGTATAAGGCTATCAATACTCTGGATTCCATGCTCGGCTACCGAACCGATCGTCTATGGGCGTTCGGCGGCTTTGCCGCCCGGCTCGACGACGCGGTCAACCTCATTCCGGCTCGACTTACGGGCGGCCTCATTGCGCTGGCGAGTTTCAGACCCCGTCATGCTCCGCGACGCCCGGAATCACCGCTCGCCCAATGCGGGCTGGCCGGAGAGCGCCATGGCCGGGTCGCTCGGCATTCGGCTGCGCGGCCCACGCGTGTATGCGGGTACGGAGGCGGCTGACCCTTGGCTGAATGCGACCGCACCAGACCCCGGACCTGGTGATGCACGGCGCGGGCTGTATCTCTACGTGCGGACCATGCTGTTGGCTGCACTGATCCTGCTCGCCCTGGCGGTCGGGGAACCCCAGACATGAGAATGGACGAGTGTGCCCACGGAGGGGCACTTGACCTCATGCGCGCCCGTTTCCCCCAGGCACCGGAACCCTGGGTCGATCTGTCCACCGGAATCAACCCCTGGCCGTATCCGCTGGACAGCCCGCAGCCGGAGACCCTCCAGCGTTTACCAACTGCCACCGCAACGTCAGCTTGTAGGGACGCAATGGCGGAGACATTTGGAGCGCCGGCGGAGTGTGTTCTACCCATTCCGGGTAGCGAGCTACTCATCCGTCTCCTACCGACATTGCTCCGACCCCGACGTGGGATGCGAGTGGCCATTACGCGGCCGACCTTTGCCGACCATGCCGAGGTCTGGCGAGCGGCGGGATGTCGGGTCACCGAAATATCGGACCCTTTGGAGATCCTCGCCTCGACCGATCTCGTCGTCCTGTGCAACCCGAATAATCCTGACGGCCGCGTCTGGGACCCGGCCCGGCTTGAGGCGGCGCGGACGGCGCTGGCCGCAAAGGGCGGCTGGCTGATCGTTGACGAAGCCTATGCCGATGTTCGGCCGGACCTGTCCCTGGCAGCAGGCGGCGGGCGGGCGGGTCTCATCCTCCTGCGCTCGTTCGGCAAATTCTTCGGTCTGCCCGGACTCCGGCTCGGGACGCTGATTGCACCGCCAGACACCCTGGAAACAGTCCGGCGATGTCTGGGTGTCTGGAGCGTATCCGGCCCGGCACTGGCCGCGGGAGCGCAAGCCTACCGAGACAGCGGCTGGCAGCAGGAAACCCGTCACCGGCTGGCGACAGCACGCGTACGTCTGGACGCAGTTCTGAACGCGGCCGGCCTGCATATGGTGGGCGGTGTAGACCTCTTTCGCTTCGTTGTAGTCGACGACGCCGCTGGTGTCGGGCGCAGCTTGGCTAGGTGCGGTATCTCCGTTCGCCGCTTTGACTGGGGTCAAAGCCGGCTGCGTATCGGCCTGCCACCCGATGCGGATGCAGAGGAACGCCTCGCCCAGGCACTGCTCGCCCGCTGACCTTTCGAGAGTATCTTCGGACCGGGCACGACGTTTTGCAGTCGGAATTCTGTCCGGTCCACGATTCAGAACTCCGCCCGGAAGCCGGTCATAAAAGTCGTTTCCGCGGACGAGAAGTACAGGACCTCCTGATAGTCGGCGTCAAACAGATTCATCACCTTCCCTTCGAGAGTCAGAGCCCGGATACCCCAGCGGTCCTCGAACAGCAGATAGGACAGCGCCACGTCTGCCCGCTCGTAGCCGTCATGGAGGGTGCCGTGCCGTTCGGTGACATTGCCCTTGATATACAGATGAAAGTTGGCGTTCAGACGCTCGCCGGCATAGTTCAGGGTGAAGGAAGCCACATGTTTGGGTCGTCGAACCAGGGGGCCGCCCTGCCTGAAGGATCCAAACCCGTCGTTTCCGGCATTCGCCAGCACCTTGGTTTCCAGATAGGTATACGAGCCCCGCACCGAGAATCCGTAAGGCAAGACGGCGGATGTCCCGACTTCAAGCCCGCGACTCCGGGCACGGTGCACGTTCACGTAATTCGGCGCTGGGGCGGGCGCGAAGGTATACGCGATCAGATTTTTATATTCGGTCGAAAAATACGTCAGACTCACTTGGGTGTCGAACGCGCCCAGAGAAAAGGGCTGGTCAAGACCGATTTCCCAACTCTTGGACTGCTCCGCCTCCAGGTCAGGATCCCCGCGGGAAAATGCGGTGTCGATGTTCTGGGAAAAACTGGCTGCCTTGATCCCCTGGCTGTAGCCACCCCGCAGTTTGGTGTCGAGGCCGGGGAGGATCAGGGCGGCCGAAACCCGCGGGCTGACGTGTGTCCCATACGTGACCGCGTCGTCCAATCGAAACCCAGACGTCACGAACAGCGTCTCTTGCCACGCCAAATGCAGTTGAGAGTAGAACGCCTGGGCGTTGCGGCTCCCGCGGGGTCCGTTCTTTTGGTTGTAATGTTCGTCTTCGACATAGCCCCCAAGGGTAAAGGTCGGCGCCACACCGAGCGTGACCGGCAGGAAAAAATCGGAGGAGTAGTCGGCAGACAACCGGTACTCGCTATTAATGGTGAGGGAGCCCAGGCCGTCACAGTCGTTCCAGGTCGCAGTGTCGTCGTCTCGACAATCGACTCCTCCATTTTCCGGGTCGCGATAGGTGAACCATTCGTATAGCAACCCCAATTGAAGATTATGTCTCCACCACACGGTAGGCTGATAGGTGACCCGCGGTCCGAGAATAATACGACGGTTGTCACTCGTCGCCTGGGGGTCCAAACCGTTCCCCTGCCGGTCGAGGATATCACCCCTGCTGGTCGTCACGTGAAAGCGGCTGTCAATATAGCGGAGGGTGGTCGTGAATTGCAGATCGTCGCTGGGGTCAAGGTCGAAACGGGAGGCGATAGTCGTGCTGCCGTAGTCGTTATTGATCGGCAGGATGCCCCCGCTGTCGACCCGCCCGACGGCCACGTTATAGCCGTACAGCGCTGTCCCGCCGGAGATACTGAGACGCTCCTCAAAGGTGTCGGGGTTGCCCGCACGGAAACTCAGGGTTCCGCGTGCCGGCCCCTGTCCACGCGGTGTCAGGAGTTGAATGACCGTACTCATGGCATCAGAGCCGTACAGAGCGCTCTGCGGGCCGCGCACCACCTCAATGCGGCCTATGCCCAGGGTCGTCATATCGCCGAACTTGAAACTGCCACCCCCTCGGTTGACCTTCACGCCATCGATCAGGATCATATTATGATCCGCCTCACCGCCGCGCGTAAAAAGCGAGGTCGTCGCACCGCGGCTGCCGGTCTGGCTGAAGGAGAAACCCGGCACCTCGCGCAACTGCTCAAACAGGTCGGTGGTCTGACGCCGCGCGATGTCTTCCTGTGTCACGACCGTTACCGCGTTTGATACCTGTGAAAGTGGCTCTTCAAACTTTGACGCTGTGACAATGATGGGGTCCAGCGCGGTGGTCGGCATGGGCTGCTGGGCCGCGTGTGGCTCCTCAGCTGGAGCAATCGTAGTGGATGTCATCGAAGGAGACTGCGCTTGGGCTGGCGCGGATGGACCGCCGCCGCCCCAGACCAGGAGCGCTACGACCAGAACGGAGACATAATATGTAGACTTTCCCATCTTCCCTCCTCGGGGAGACCTTCTGTTCGGAGGAAAGAGGAACAGGCGTGTGGGACATAGAATATGGAAACGGTTGGCAGCCTACCCAAACAGGATACTGAGGGCAGTGGCTCACGTCTCCAGAGCAGTAACACGCGGTAACCCTTCTCCCTCCGCGGAGAGGCCGGTTCATGGCTTCAGGCAGGTTTCCTGGCTTAGGGGTTCAGGG
>JAGWBB010000120.1 GCA_021296095.1 Desulfurellaceae bacterium
TCTTCCGACTCGGTACTGACTGCGGACGCCAGTTCGATGTATAACATGTCACTCGTCTGGTCGTAGCGAAAAATCATCGGCCTGTTTCCTTCTGAAATCCGCGGTCTGGGAAAGCACTATACGAGGACTTCATAAGGAGCGTAAGATGCGTGCACTGTATGTGATATTTATCTGCCTGTGTCTGGCCCTGGGCAGCCTGACGGCCTCGGCTTCCAGTTGGGCCGAGGAGGCGGTCTATCCCGAGGGCAGCTCAAGCATTATCGAGACGCGCAGCTGGCAGCTGTCCGCAACCGACCCGCTGGCTCTGCAATCCCAAACCCGAGCCGCGGTGGCCCGGATGGACGGTGTGGTGGTGGTCAAAGACGAGGCTGGCCTGCTGGTGCTGTCTCTGCCGACCCCGCTGCTGGCCGCGCTGCGGGAGAAGCTGAGCGCGCTCGGGGTACTCCACACCCCAACGGAAACCCCCGCCCCTCAGGCGCCGACGACGCTGCTGCGCGTGCGCTTTCAGGCCGCGTCCGACCCATCCTGACACTTGTCTCGGTGTGAGATTTGGGGTAGGCAAGGTTGTCGCATGCGAGAGGCACTATGAGCACGACCCTTGCCAAGGCATACCAGGAGTGGGAAGACACGACCCTGAAAAAAGCCCTGTCCCGAGCGCCGGAGCGCAAAGACGGCTTCCAGACCTCGTCCGGCATCCCCATCAGACGGCTGTATACCGCAGCCGATACGGCCGACCGTGATGACCAGGCGGCGCTGAGTTTTCCGGGCCAGTATCCGTTCACCCGCGGGGTGCAGCCGACCATGTATCGCGGGCGGTTCTGGACCATGCGCCAGTATGCCGGCTTTGGCACGGCCGAAGAGTCCAACGCGCGCTATCGCTATCTGCTCGACCAGGGCCAGACCGGGCTGTCGGTCGCCTTCGATCTGCCAACCCAGATGGGCCGCGATTCGGACCACCAGCTGGCCGCCGGCGAGGTCGGTCGGGCCGGGGTGGCGATTGACTCGCTGGCCGATATGGAGACCCTGCTGAACGGGATTCCACTCGATAGAGTCAGCACCTCAATGACGATCAACTCGACCGCCGCCATCCTGCTGGCCCTGTACCTGGCGGTGGCCGAAAAACAGGGCGTGGCCTGGGACAAGGTCAACGGCACAATCCAGAACGACCTGCTCAAAGAGTATATCGCCCGGGGGACGTATATCTATCCGCCGAGTCCGTCGCTGCGGATCATCACCGACATTTTTGCCTTTTGCGCCGACCAGGTGCCGAACTGGAATACGATCTCCATCTCGGGCTACCACATCCGCCAGGAGATCGCCTTTACCCTGGCCGACGGCATTGCCTATGTCGATGCCGCGCTGTCGGTTGGCCTGGACGTGGACCGGTTTGCCTCGCGTCTGTCGTTTTTCTTTAATGTGCATAACAACATCTTCGAGGAGGTGGCCAAATTCCGGGCTGCCCGCCGTCTGTGGGCCAAAATCATGAAGGAACGCTTCGGGGCCAAGGATCCCCGCTCGTGGATGCTACGCACCCACGCCCAGACCGCCGGCTCGACCCTGACCGCCCAGCAGCCGGACAACAATATCATCCGGGTAACCCTCCAGGCTCTGGCCGGCGTGTTAGGGGGCACGAATTCCCTGCATACCAACTCCAAGGACGAAGCCCTGGCCCTGCCGACCGAGGACGCGGTGCGTATCGCCCTGCGTACCCAGCAGGTGATCGCCTATGAGTCGGGCGTAGCCGATACGATCGACCCGCTGGCCGGTTCCTACTATGTGGAATCATTGACTGACGAGCTGGAAGCCCGGGCGGTCGAGTATATTGCGCATATCGACGAACTTGGCGGTGCGGTCAAAGCCATCGAGGCCGGCTACCAGCAGCGCGAGATTCACGACGCAGCCTTTCGCGCCCAGCGGGCGGTCGTCGGGGTGAACGACTTCACGCATGAAGAGGCGCCCGGAAACGAGCTGCTCAAAATCGACCTGCGGCTCGAACAGCGCCAAAAAGAAAAACTCGCCGCAATACGGGCCGAGCGGAACCAGACCGCCGCCCAAACGGCTTTGGATCGGGTCGAAGCGACCGCCCGCGACGGGGGCAACCTGATGCCGGTGCTGATTGACGCGGTGCGCGCCTACGCCAGCCTGGGAGAGATCTCCGACCGGCTGCGCAACGTCTTTGGCGAGTATCAGGCCCCGTCGTTCATGTAGGCGGGGTGACACAGGTAATCGTGATGCCCTTTGATTGCCATCACGATTGCCATTGAAGGAGAGGAACGATGAAAGGCACTGTGAGCTTCATTCCCGAAGCCCGGAAGATCGACTTTTACGAGTATGAGTTGCCCCAGCCCGAACCCGGAGCGATGCTGACCGAGGTGACGCGGACCAACGTGTGCGGCTCCGAGGTCCACATGTGGCGGGGCGAGTTCGGCCGACGTGGCGCCATGCCCGGACATGAGATGGTCGGCCTGACGACCGACACGGCCGGCCAGCCGCTCAAAGAGGGCGATCGTATCGCGCCGGTCTACTACCGGGTGTGTGGCCTGTGTGCCAACTGCCGGGAGGGCAATGCCGCCGCCTGTACCGGGCTCAGCATCCGGGCCAAGCGTCTGATTCCAGACGAAGCGCCGCACTTTCACACCCCGTGGGCGACCCACTACTACATTCACCCCGGCCAGCATGTGTACAAGGTGCCGGATAATGTCCCCGACCACGCCGCCTCGTCGGCCAACTGCGCCCTGTCGCAGGTGTTTTTCAGCCTCGACCGGATCAACCTGCGCTACGACGAGACCCTGGTGGTCCAGGGCGCGGGTGGCCTGGGGCTGCACGCCATGGCCGTGGCCAAGGCGCGTGGGGCGCGGGTGATCGCTATTGACGGGGTTGAGCTGCGCCTCCAACGGGCCAAGGCGTTTGGCGCCGACGAAGTAATTGACATGCGCGAATACGCCTCGGTCAAAGACCGCACGGTACGGGTCCGGGAACTGACCAACGGACTCGGGCCGGACGTGGTTCTGGAGGTCGCCGGGGTACCGGCCGCGTTTGAGGAGGCCATTCAGCTGGTGCGGAGCGGCGGACGGATCGCCGAGCTGGGCAATATCTCCATGGGCTTGCAGGCGACGATCTCGCCGTCGCTGATTACCTTCAAGTCTATTTCGGTTGTCGGGGTGGCCACCTATAACCCCCACTATCTGCACAAAGCCTTGCAGTTCCTGTCCGAGCACATGGATCAATATCCGTATCACGAGCTGAGCGATGCCGAGTTTCCGCTGAAAAACGCGGCCGAAGCCATGGACAAATCCGACCGCAAGGAGATTACCCGGGCCGCCCTGGTCCCCTAACCCGGCAACAATGAGGAAGTGCGCATGAAAGACTCGCTCACAACCGGCATGTCTTCGGAACGAACGATCACCACCACCCCGGACATGGGCATTGTCCACCTCGGGCCGGACGCCCCGCAGATGTATTCAACCCCGGCCATGGTCCAGCTGATGGAGGGCACCTGTGTGGAGTTCCTGACGCCGCACATGGACGCCGGCGAGCAGACGGTCGGCTTTCACATCGATGTCAGACACATGGCGCCGACCCCGATTGGGCAGAAAGTCACCGGCAAGATCAGTCTGGATGAGATTAAGGGCCGGCGTCTCAAGTTCACGGTCGAAGCCTATAACGAGGACGGCACCAAGATCGGCGAAGGCATTCACGAACGGGCGGTGGTCAGCATCGACCGCTTTGCCGGCAAGGAATAGGCGGCGACCTCGCCCCGAACCGGTGGAGGCCGGAGGCTCCACCCCGAGCGTTCGACCAGGAGATCTTGGCCGCCGTACTGCTGCCTTCCCCCCGCGCTAAGGCTTGCGGGGAGGCTCTCCGAAACTACCGATTGAGATAACCCAGCCAGCACAGATAAGGAGGGCGAATGCTGCTCCTCCAAGGGCGATGGCAATGTACTCGGCCATGATTTAGTCCTCTGAAAGCTGGTCAACGGGAGTTCTCCTCCACCAGAGCAGATAACCTACGGATGTGGCTGCCAGCACGGTCAGCCAGGCCAATCTGAGCATTTCGGTCATAAGTCTGATGCGCTCGGTCAGCTGTTCTTTTGTAGGCATGCGCCCCACGCCGAGAGAGGCTCAGGACACTTTCGAGCCCGGGGCGACCTGCTTTTCCGGGCTTAAGACGATTACCCCGCCGCTGCTGGCATCGGTCGCGGCCAGCAGCATGCCCTGACTCTCGACCCCCCGCAGCTTGGCTGGCTGCAGGTTGGCCACTACCACGATCTGCCGGCCGACCAATTCTTCCATCGTATAGTGGGCGCGAATGCCGGCCACGAGCTGGCGCTGTTCGTCGCCCAGATCAACGCTGAGTACGACCAGACGGTCGGCGTTGGGGTGGGCTTCGGCTGCGGTGATGGTCGCCACCCGCAGTTCAACTTTGCCAAATTCATCAATGCTTATCATCAGCCTGGACTCCTTTGCGGATTTCGTGCCACTATAGCGGCGCTGTCAGCCCGCGCAACGGAGGCTGGCGGAACCGGAGAGACAGGAGGGAAAGGGTATGCCTGAGCCGCTACCGGCCGATATGCCGGGCTTGATGAAAATTGTGAATGGATTTGAGCAGGCTGCGGTCGTGCTGGGAGCCGCCCAGCTCGACCTGTTCTCGCCGCTGGCCAAGGGACCGCTGACGGCCGCCGAGCTGGCCGCCCAGACCGGTCTGCCCGTGCGTGGGGTCGCGCGTCTGCTCAACGCCAGCGCGGCCCTGGGTGTTGTGACCAAGGAGGCCGATCACTACCGCAATGCGCCGGCGGCCGATGCCTTTCTGGTCAAAGACAGGCCGGGCTATGTGGGCAATATGCTGAGACAGGCCAGCGACCGCTACCAGGCCTGGGGTAAGCTGTCCGAAGCCATTCGGAACGACGGGCCGGTCCTGCCCCTGACCGGCGCCGAGCTTGAGCATGCGCCGCCCGAGGTGCTGGACAACTATGTCCACGGGCTGTTTGAGCTGGGCAAGGGCCTGGCCGGGCGGATTGGCAGTCTGGTGGACCTGAAGCAGTCCCGCCGTCTGCTCGATGTCGCGGGTGGGTCGGGCGTGTACTCGATTCGCCTGTGTCAGGCCTTTCCGCAGCTGTCGGCCACGGTGTTTGACCTGCCGCCCATCCTGCAACGTACGCGTCATATCATTGAGCGCGAGGGCATGACCGCCCGGGTCAGCGTGCGCGAGGGCAATTATTTCAGCGATGACTTTGGCCACGGCTATGACACGGTCCTGCTGTCGAATATGCTCCAGACCGAGGGCCGCGAGACTGGTAAGATGGTACTCGGCAAAGCCTTTGCGGCCTTGCAGGCCGGCGGCCAGATCCTTATTCACGGCATCATGCCCGAGCCCAACCTGATAGAGCCGGTCCAACCCGCAGTCTTCTCACTGTTCATGATGCTGGTATTCCCCCACGGCGAAGCCTATCCGGGCGAGGAGATCATCGGCTGGCTGCACGACCTCGGCTTTGTTGACGGCCAGAAGATACGCCTACCGCCACCGGCTTTCACCGGTCTGGTGCTGGCGCGCAAGCCGGGCTAGGGCTGGAGCACACGTATGACGCATATCGACGCCGCGACATGGCAGGCCGTGTGTCAGCACGCCCAGGACACGTTCCCCGACGAATGCTGTGGGGCCATCCTGAGCCGGGATGGCAGGGCCGAAGTACGACGCATTGACAATATCCAGAACACCATGCACGCCAAGGACCCGGAGACCTATCCGCGCGACGCCAGTACGGCGTATTTCATGCAACCCACACAGTTGCTGGCCGTCATTCAGGACGCCGACAGCGGTGCGGCCGAGCTGACCGCCTTTTACCACTCGCATCCGAACCACGAGGCGTATTTCTCAGCCGAGGACAAACGCCAGGCCATGTTTGGCGATGAGCCGTCCTACCCGGAGGCGGTCTATCTGGTGGTCTCGATCTATGACCGTCAGGTGCGCCGGATCAAGGCTTTTCAGTGGAACGAGGGGCAAAAAGACTTTGTCGAGACCGAACTGAGCGCCGAGACAGGCTGACCGCCGGTCTCTTTCCGGTGAGGAAGTCACCATCGTTCACCTTGGTGTCAAACGGGTGTCAAACGGCTTGCACAAGCCAGACCGGTAGGATAGGAGCGAGGCGTGGACGCGATACAAGAGTGGACGAAGATGACCAGCAGACCAGGAAGAGATCATCGTCCGCTTCCAGGGGAGGGAGAATGAACAAGGCGATACGCGTAGTCGGCTGTCTGGTCGGAATGTTCGTGTTGGGCGTGAGTGCCGCCCAGGCTCAGGGGCCTGCCGCAGGCTCGTGGAATGTCGGCCTGCGCTCAGGCTACTCTATCAGCGAGCGGAATATCGACAGCGTGCCGATCAACTTCCATATCGGCTACATCCTGTTTAAGGGCAAGCCGTGGATCTTGCCCGCGGGAGCGTTTGAGATTGCGACCGAGCCCTTCTTGTCTGCGGTGACGCGCCACTCAAACCAGAGAGAGGGGAGTAGCATCCTGAGGAATGGAGGGACCGAGCCGGTCAAGCTCGGCAGAAAGCGCGACGCCTCGATTGAGGCCGGCCTCATGCTGCCGGTCCTGAGCTACCATTTTGACCTGGGCTCTCGGCTGTCCCCGTATATCGAGGGCGGCTTGGGCATCTTGTATCACGACTATCGGGGCTACGACCTGGGCGGAGGCTTCACTTTCACCGAGATGGCCGGCGCCGGCCTGTCGTATTTTCTGCACGATAACGTCTCCCTCAGCCTGGGGTATCGGTTCCGCCATACCTCAAACGCCAGCCTGTATGACGAAAATGACGGCCTGAACTCGCATTCCCTGTTGGCCGGCGTGTCGTTTTTCCTGCCCTAGAGATCAGACATGGCGGACGACGAAAAGAAAGCGGCCGAGCCTGCCGGCGGAGACGAGCGCCGGAAAAAACGCTCCCGCAGCCGGTCCAGAAACCGGAGCCGCAACCGTTCTCAGGCTGGGACGCCGCGCGCTCAGGAGGGGCGGGCTGCCAAGCCGGACAGTCCTCCCGCGCGGACCGACCGGGGGCGAGCCAAAGCGCCGCGCGGACCGGCCAGACCGGCGGCCAAGCCGCAGACCGCTTCCCCGACCAACCGTCGTTCTCCAGCAGCCCGCACCAGACCGCCAGCCAAGGCGAGCACACGTCCCGCCCGTGCCGAGCCCCAACTTGAGGAGTGGCGGGAGCCCGAGGACCGGCCGGCCGGGCGTACCGGGCAGAGACCGGGCAGTGCCGAGGCGCCGTCTGAAGAGCAGCGCGAGCCCGCCGGCGCGGTCTTTTTCCGCAGTTTTGAGAACTACGATCAAGAGGAAGCCCGGGAGTGGCTCAGCGATCCCAACATCAAGCTGATCCAAAAGGCCGACCCCAAGCCGGGCGAGTGGGCCTACTGCCCGCTGGTTGAAGAGCGCTGCCCGGCCCGAGAGATCGAACAGGTCAAGCGGGCGCTGCCGATTCCTGCCGATGTCTACGCCGTACTGGTCGATTCCGGCCTGTCGCTGCGGGCGATTATCACCGGAACGCCGATGTACGAGCGACTGCTGGAGTTCAATTTTATTGACGAAGCCTCGTTCGACTGCTGGATTCAGGGCGAGTGGGTGCGCGAAGAGGTGTTTGACGGCAAGGCCGAGCTGCTGGGCTGCGCGCTTCAGCTGCTTGAACAGTATTTGCAGAAAGACATTGTCAGCAATGAGGACATTGTCCAGGCGCCGCGTCCCGACGGGGCGCTGCCGCCCGCCCGCACCGAGTGGTGAGACGCCAGACCGCTCAGGAGGGAAGCCGTATGCCACAGCTGACCGCCAATAACTATACCATGCACTATCGGGTCGATGACTTCACCGACCCGTGGAGTGCGTCTGAGACCGTCTGGATTCAACACGGTTTTGGCCGCAACCTCAACTTCTGGTACCACTGGATACCGCTCCTGGCCGGCCATTACCGTGTGCTGCGGCGGGATATGCGCGGCCACGGCGGGTCGGCCGACCCGGGACCGGACTACGTGTGGTCGGTCGATGACCTGCTCGGCGACATGAAAGGCTTTCTGGACGCCCTGGAGATTGACGCCGTGCACTATGTCGGCGAATCGGTGGGCGGTATTCTGGGCATTGCGTTTGCCACCAAGTGGCCCGAGCGCTTCAAGAGCCTGACCTTGTGCGCCTCTCCAACCTCTATTCGGCCGCATATCCAAAAGACCTTTGCCCTGGGTTATGAGGACTGGCCGACCGCGCTCGGCACCCTTGGTTCGGGTGGCTGGGCCAAAGCCCTGATCGAACAGGGCGCGGGCCTGGCTGGAGGCGACTCGCCCCATCTGCGCTGGGTGCTTGACGAGTGGGCCAGAACCCCGACCCACGTACTCCAGGGACTGTGCCGTCTGGTGCCGAGCGTGGATGTGGAACCGATCCTGTCCCAGGTCAGCGTGCCGACCCTGGTCCTGGCCCCGGCCAACAGCCCGCTCACCCCGCTGAGCGAGCAGCTGGCGATCCGCGACAGCATTCCTGGCGCGCAGATGGCGGTGATCGAGGGCAGCGGGCATGAGATCTACGTAGACGCCGCCCAGGACTGTGTTGAGGCACTGCTCAGGTTTATCCGCTCATGAGGCTAGGAGGCCGATGATGCCGCATCCCGAAGCCCCCCTGCCCCAGCACCGCCTGAGCGCGGATGACTATCACAAGATGGGCGAGGCGGGCATCTTCGACCACGCTGATCGGGTTGAGCTGATTGAGGGCAGGCTGATTGATATGGCTCCCATAGGCAGCGATCATGCGGGTCAACTCAACGCTGTATTGAACAGGGCATTTGCGAGATTGGCTCTCGTCTCGCCGCAAAATCCTATCCGTCTCAGTGAACATTCGGAACCTCAGCCCGATTTTGCCATCTTGCGTCTACGAGCCGATTTCTACCGCACCTCTCACCCTCAGCCATCCGATGTGTTGCTTGTCATTGAAGTTGCAGACACGAGCATCCGCCATGACCGAGAGGTGAAGATTCCTCTGTATGCCCGTCACGGTATCCCCGAAGTCTGGCTGCTGGATCTGCACAACACGCGATGGCGAGGTGCTGTATCCTGCCGACAATGAGGCCGTCGCGCCGGTCTTACTACCCGACGCCGTGCTGCCCATTACTGACTTCTGGTCGTGAGCACGGGGCCGGGCGGCGGCTTTTTTCTGCCTATGTAAGGAGGACTGTATGCCCGCTCCAGCCACGCGTCTGCGCCAATTGCTCGACGGCCCCGACATGGTCGTCGCCCCGTTTGTGTTTGATGCCTTCCAGGCCCGGATTGCCCAGGCCGCCGGCTTTGAGGCTGTGTACATGACCGGATTTGGGACGGCCGCCTCACGCGGGTTTCCCGATGTTGGTCTGTTGACCATGGCCGAGATGGTCCAGAACGTGCGCTATATCGCCAGCGCGATCGAGCTGCCGCTGATCTGCGACGCCGACACCGGCTACGGCAATCCGGTCAATGTGTATCGGACGGTGCGCGAGTACGAGGCGGCCGGTGCGGCAGCCCTGCACATCGAGGATCAGGTGTGGCCCAAACGCTGCGGCTTTCTGGCCGGCAAACAGGTCATCCCCATGGACGACATGGTGCCCAAGGTGCGGGCGGCGTGCGACGCCCGGCGCAGCGACGATTTTGTGATTATTGCCCGGACCGACGCCCTGGCGGTCAACGGCTGGGAGGACGTGATTACCCGTGGCCGCGCCTACCGCGAGGCCGGCGCCGACCTGATCTTTGTCGACGGTATCAGAACCCTGGCCGATATGGAGCGCTACGCCAAGGAGCTGGGCGATCTGCCGCTGCTGTACAACGGCCAGCTGCTGCCGGTCCAGGAAATCCAGAAGTTCGGCTTCAGGCTGACGATTTACTCGGCCACGCTGATGGCGGCCTATATTCGGATGCGGGACGCCATGCAGGAACTCAAGACCACCGGCCGGATCGCCACCGATGCGGGTTGGGGCTGTTTTGAGGAAATGACCAATTTGCTGGGCGTGCCCGAGGCCATGGAGATTGGCAAGAAGTACGAAGGAGATGCTGAATGATGAACGGCGGACAAGGGCTCTTCACCGTTCAGCGTCGTGCACGGCGGCCTTAGCCCACGCGCTGAAAGCCGAACATCGACAGCCGCCGCCACGGCTTGCCGGCCGGCTTCACGTCGGACACGGCTCTTCTGAGGGTGTCGCTAAAGTTCTCTAACTCGGCCTGCTTCTCGGCCTCAAAGGCTTCCAGCTCTCGGCGTCGCTTGTCCCGAAAGGCCTCAAAAGCCGCGTTCCACTGAGCGTGGAAGGCGTCGAGGGCGTTGGCCACGTTTTTGTACATGGTTGAGGTGACGGTCAGGCTGGCCGTGCAGTAAGGGTTGGGGCAGTTCAGCACGGTGCCGATCCGAAAGCGGGCAAAGGCCAGCGCATATTCCTGCTCGCACTTGTAGCAGCTCAGCGGCACCTCCCAGTCGTCAACTTCTGGAATGGCCAGGGTTGAAACCTCGACGGCTGCGGCCGGGGCGGGAGCCGGGGCTGCGGGTGGCGGAGCTGCGACCGGGGCGGGCTCAGCCGCCGGAGCGGGTTCGGCCGTAGGTTCGGTGGCGTCGCCGCCCTTGAAGCGGGACGGAAAGTCGTCTCCAAAGGTTTCTTCCGGGTGCAGCTCTTTAGCCCGGGCGATCAGGACGGATTCGGTTTCCGGGATGTCTGGATTGGGGACGCAGCAATCGACCGGACACACTGCGGCACAGGCTTCCTGGTCAAAAAAGCCGACGCACTCGGTGCACTTTTGGGGCACGATGTAGAAGATGTCGTTTGAGATGGCCTCGCTGCTCACCCCGTTCAGATCCCACTCGACCCCACCCTGGTAAATGGCGGTGTTGGGGCATTCCGGCTCGCAGGCTCCGCAGTTAATGCAGTCGCTAGTGATTATGGTTGCCATAGCGGTGTTCTCCCTCTCAGGACTCTAGTCTTGGCTAGCCTTCCCGGGCCGCGCTGTCAATGTCCCCGGCCTGCGTTGTCCGTCGCCACCGGCTGGCTTGCAAAGGGTTCGGCCAGCCGGGATAATGCTTGCCAGCTATGAACTCCGCCGTTTCCGCACGTCTGGTGAATGGGCCGTTTGGCGACCCCGGCCTGTATATCCGCCTGCCCTGGCAGGGCCGGGCGGTGGTGTGTGACCTGGGTCACAATGACGCCCTGTCGATCACCGACATGCTGCGCCTGAGCCACGTGTTTGTCTCCCACTGCCACATGGATCACTTCATCGGCTTTGACCGTCTGCTGCGGGTGTTCTTATCCCAGTCCAAGACCCTCCGGCTGTTTGGACCACCGGGCCTGCTGGCCTGCGTGGCCGGGAAACTACAGGGCTATACCTGGAACCTGGTGGACGGCTACGGCTTTGCCCTGGAAGTGACCGAGGTCGGACGCCAGACCATGCAACGGGCGCGTTTTGAGGCTGCGGCCGGGTTCAGGCCTCAACCGCTGGCCGCCGTGCCGTTTACCGGGACACTGGTCGAGGAGGCTGGATTTTGTGTACGGACCGTGCATCTTGACCACCGGATCGACTGTCTGGCCTTTGCCCTGGAGGAAGAAGCGCACCTGAATGTGGATACCGCAGTGCTGGCCGAACTCGGGCTCGGTCCCGGGCCGTGGCTGTCCGAGCTGAAAGGTGCGGTGCGGGCTGAGCGGCCGGACGATTTTTGTATTCGGGCCGAGTGGCGGCAGGACGGACGCCGGCATGAACGGAGCCTCGTGCTCGGAGAACTGCGCGAGCGCTTAGTCAAACACACCCCGGGACACAAAATCGCCTATGTGGTCGATACGCTCTACAGCGCGGACAACGCCGCCCGTATCGCCGGCCTGGCCCACCGGGCGGATGTGTTGTTCTGTGAGTCGCCCTTTGTCCACGCCGACCATGAGCAGGCGACTCGGCGCTATCATCTGACCGCGCACCAGGCCGGTCTGCTGGGACGGGCGGCCCAGGCCAAGAAACTGGCCGTCTTTCACTTTTCGCCCCGCTACTCGGGTCAGGCCGAAATCCTGTACCGGGAAGCCCGGGAGACGTTTGAGGGTCGTCAGGAGGACGCTGATGACCACGCTCTGTCCGGCCAGCCCTCAGCTCTCTCCCCGAGCCTCGCGACGGTCTAGCCGTATGCCCGAGCTGATTACCCAACCCGTGCGGCGCTTTATTGACGCCCACCAGGTGGCCCGGCTGGCAACCGCCGGTCAGGACGGCGAGCCCCACGTCATCCCGTTCTGTTATGCGTATGACGGCCGACACTTCTACTTCGTGGTCGATCAAAAGCCCAAGCGCCAGACCGGGAAACCGCTCAAGCGGATTCAGAACATGCTGGAGAATCCGCAGGCCGCGCTGGTCATTGACGATTACGCCGATGACTGGACCCAACTGGCGTATGTGATGGTGCGCGGCACGACCGCCCTGGTTGAAGACCGGGCCGAGTATGACCGGGTGCTGGCCCTGCTGCGTGGACGCTATCCGCAGTACCGGGCGATGGAGCTGCACTTTGGCCACAACGCCATGGTGCGCATTACCCCCACCAAGGTGAACGCCTGGGGCAAGATTAACTCATGACCGGATCATGAGCGAGTCATGACGGTCGTGGCTCGTGGTCCAGCGCTCTGCCCATGATCGCCACCGCCCGATCAATCTCGGCCGACGAGATGACCAGGGGCGGGGCCAGGCGCACGACCGTGTCTTCGTGTAGCGTCCAGCCCAGCACCACACCGTTGCGCAAACACTGGCTGACAAAAGCCTGGGTTGCCGCAGGCTCGCTGAAGTCCAGCCCGATCAGCAGGCCCCGGCCCCGGACTCCGGTCAGTCCGCCACGACCGACCAGGGCGCGCAGTTTGGTCATGAACTCGCCACCTTTTTCCTCGGCGCGCTGGGGAAGCCGGTCTGCGAACATGACGTCCAGGGCCGCCAGCCCGGCCGCGCAGCACACCGGATGTCCGCCGAAGGTGGTCACATGGGCCAGGGGTGGGTCAACCGACAGGGTTTGCATGATGTCCGGCCTGCTCATGAATGCGCCGAGCGGCATGCCGCCGCCCAGCGCCTTGGCCAGCACCAGGATATCGGGCACGACCCCCCAATGTTCGGCGGCAAAGACTTTTCCCGTCCGCCCGAAACCGGTGATGACTTCGTCAAAGATCAACACCGCGCCGACCTCGGAACAGCGCCGCCGCAGGGCCGGCAGAAACGCGGCGTCCGGTATCCGCACCCCGCCCTCGCCCTGAATCGGCTCGATGATGACGGCGGCGACGCTGTCGTCAATGGCGTCGAGCGCCGCGCTGTCGTTGAACGGCAGAAACGTCACCCGTGGCAGCAGCGGCTCAAACGGGGTGCGGTAGGTCGGATTGCCGCCGACCGAGACCGAGCCCAGGGTATCGCCGTGGAAACTGCCCACAAAACTGACCAGATGCGACCGGCCGGTGAATTTGCGGGCGGTTTTGAGCGCGCCTTCCACCGCTTCGGTCCCGCTGTTGGTGAAATAGGTGACCGACAGCAGGTCGGGCGTTAGCTCGGCCAAGCGCCGTGCCAGCCGGACCTGGGGTGCCTGGATGTATTCTCCATAGACCATGGTGTGCAGGTAGCGGGCGGCCTGGTCTTGAACGGCGCGGATCACGGCCGGATGGGCATGACCGATGCTGGCCACGCCGATGCCGGACAACAGGTCCAGATACTCGCAGCCGTCCGTGTCAAGCACCACGCAGCCGCTGGCCGAGGCCACCTCGATGCCCATGGGTTCGGGCGAGGTTTGACACACAAAACGCAGAAAATCGTCGCGCAGGCTACTCATGGGAGCAAAGCATACGTCAGAGCTATGCCGCCGGCAAAGGGGCGTCTGCCTCAGTCCGTATCGACCGCCGTCCAGGTCACAAAATCGGCCAGCCGTGGCCGGCCGCCGTGCCGCCAGCCGAGCGGCGGTGTCTGCATTGTGCCGACCGGACAGATGCGGTTCAGCCCGCTGCCGGCCAGGGCTTCGAGCAGGGTCTGACGACGCCGGCCGTCAGCCGGCACGACCGTTCCGACCGCTTCGAGATACGGCCGCCACGGTTCGAGCAGCACGGCGAGCCGACCGAGATCGGCGAGCGGTTTGACCCGGACCGTGCGGTACAGGGGTGAGGGCGCAAAGCTCGGGTCGGCCTCAGAGATCACCGTCCACTCGGTGCCCTGCGGACTGGTATGGAGAACGACATCTTTGCCGGCCAGGGCCCGCCATTCGGCCTCGTCCCGTACCCGCCGGAGCTGGCTGCTGGCCGCCGGACTGATTCTGCCCCGGGGCAGGCGGGTCTGCCAGACGGCCAGCGCGTCTGCCAACAGCGCAGCAAACTCTGACGGAGGGACCGCCCCGTGGTCTTCGACATACACCAGCTGGGGGGACAGGCAGCCGCCCTGGTCGAACAGCACCACGTCGTAGGCGGCCCGCTCGGCCGACTCCCGAGCCCGCTCAAGCGCCTCGTGGGTGATCAGGCTGAAGCTCAGCTTGTGGCCGTAGCCGATGAAGCGTCCCCGGACGCGGGGGCGAATCGCGTCCAGGCTCTGGTCCGAACCCGAGGCGATGACCAACCCGGCCTCGCCAAACGCGATATCCTCAAGCTCCCGCGTGCCGCCCGGCCAGTTGAGCAGGGCCAGGCAGGCGCCCAGCTCGGGGTCGTGCCGGCGCAGGCTGTGGGCGAACAGGCGTTGCAGGCAGGCGCCCGCCGAGGCGGTTTTGACCAAGTTGGCCGATTTCACCAGAAGTGAGAAAATGATGTCGTCCAGGCCCGCGCCGGGCAGATTGCCGGCCAGGACGTGAGCCGTCAGGTGCGGCCCCTGGGCTCGGAGACCGTTGGCGAACCGGTCAAGCACGGCGCTGGTGCCGAGTTCGGCGCGCAACAGACCGTCCAGGCGTTTGGCCTGATACTCCCGGAAAATAAGCGACAGGCTGTGCCGGACCATCTCCGGTGAGAGCCCGCTCTCATCCGGCAGAACCGCCTCGGCCTGTCGGCACTCGTCTGAGTTCGGGTCCAAAAACCGGTCCACAACAGCGCCGATGTTGACCACGATGTCTCGGACCGGGCGCCGGACGAGAGAGCGTTCCCGGGCGGCGAGCAGGCCGTCGATAATCGTGCGCAGGGAGTCGGGCGTAAGGGCGGACATGGCAGAGGCGAGAGTCGCGTCGGCGTCTTGTCACGAGTTCTCTATGGCGGCCAGAAACTCGTCCAGAGCCAGGGCACAGCCGCGCGCCTCGGCGCCCGGCGCGCGGCCGCGTATCTCAAGTCCGTCCCCGGTCAGATAGCCGACATCATCGGTCTGAATCGCCATGACCGATCCACAGTTGGCCAGGTCGAAGTGGCGCAGAATGCCGGACTGACCGGGTGGGACTTCCCGCAGGGTCTCCGGGTCAACGACCAGCGTGCGGGTCCAAGCCGGGCCGATTTTATAGCGCGGCTCGTTGCTGCGCCAAAACCGGGTGTCTAACACATTGTCATAAAACTGGGAGGCCATCTCGGTCATACCGTACTCGTTGACGCAGTAGTAGCCGGCGATTTTCAGATACTTCCAGCACGACTGAAAAAATCCGTTGCGAGACAGAACCCGGCC
>JAGWBB010000121.1:0-2230 GCA_021296095.1 Desulfurellaceae bacterium
GATCGTCCCCACGTTCACGTGCGGCTTACTCCGCTCAAACCGCTCCTTCGCCATGTCTCTCGCTCCTTCGCTGCTGAAAGTTCGTCGTAATCTGGGAGGGATCTGTGTGACAGAGGTGAGGTGGGATGGTCTTCGCTCAGCGGTCGTTTCGTATCCCCTGCTCTCTTCCCAGCGCTCCACTCAGGAGGTGGCAATTGTACGGACTATTTCGCAAGAGTCAACCGGCCTGTGGACCAAGCCGGTATGAAACAGCCCGCGTTTCCCCGCTTTTACCACCGATAGTGGACAAATGCTCTGTTGGCCTCTGCCATCCGATGCGTATCTTCCCGTTTTTTTACCGCCCCACCTCTGTTCTGTGAGGCTTCATACAGCTCTGCGGCGAGCTTTTCTTTCATCCCTTTCTCTGGTCTGCCGCGCGCCGACTGGACCAGCCAGCGCATGGCCAGAGAGTTGCGTCGGACCTGACGGACCTCGACAGGCACCTGGTAGGTCGCTCCGCCGACCCGTCGCGAGCGCACCTCGACAACGGGCCTCACGTTTTCCAAAGCCTTCTTGAAGATCTCCAGAGCCTCTTCGCCACTGCGTGTTGCGCTCAGCTCCATCGCATCGTACAGCATTTTCTCGGCCACCCCTTTTGCGCCATTCTGCATCATCATATTCACGAACTTCGACACCGTCGTATCGTGATATTTGGGGTCGGGCAGCACTTCTCGCCTTGGGGCTGGTCCTTTGCGTGGCATTCTTACCTCGTCTTCTTATTTCGGCCGCTTTGCTCCGTATTTGGAGCGGCTCTGCTTGCGTTCCTGGACCCCGATCGAGTCGAGGGTTCCACGTACGATATGGTACCGCACGCCGGGCAAGTCCTTCACCCGCCCGCCACGAATGAGGACGACCGAGTGTTCCTGGAGGTTATGCCCGATACCTGGGATATAGGCCGTGACTTCAATCCCATTCGTCAGCCGCACCCGGGCAACTTTTCTGAGGGCCGAGTTGGGCTTTTTCGGCGTCGTGGTGTACACCCGGGTACACACCCCACGACGCTGCGGGCAGGCTTGCAGGGCCGGCGCGGTCAGCTTTTTCCGCTGCTGCTCACGGCCTTTTCGGACGAGTTGCTGAATTGTCGGCATTCCTTCTCCATGTCTTGGGCTAGGCCTGCTTAGGAGGCCTCGACCAGCGGCGGCAGTTCGGCCTGTTCTTCAATCGCGGCTTCGACACTCTCGGCCTCAATCTGGGTATAGCTGGGGTTGCCGGTCCCGGCTGGAATCAGCCGTCCCATAATGACGTTTTCCTTGAGCCCCAGCAGCGTATCGACCTTCCCGTTGATGGCGGCTTCGGTCAGCACCTTGGTCGTCTCCTGGAAGGAGGCTGCGGAAATAAAGCTGTCGGTCGACAGACTGGCCTTGGTGATCCCCATCAGGAGCGATTTCGCCTCGGGCGGCTGCCCCTGCTCGGCCACGACCTTTTCGGTCTCCTCCTGGAATCGCCATTTTTCGACCTGCTCGCCAACCAGAAAATCGGAGTCGCCGACCTGGGTAACGGTGACCCGGCGCATCATCTGGCGGACAATGACCTCGATGTGCTTGTCGTGGATCCGCACGCCCTGCAGGCGATAGATCTCCTGAACGGCATCGACCAGCGATTTGGCGAGTTCTTTTTCTCCGAGCACGCCGAGGATATCGTGCGGATTGGAGGAGCCGTCCATCAAGGGTTCACCGGCTCGGACGTAGTCGCCCTCGCGGACACTGATATGTTTGCCGCGCGGGATGAGATACTCGCGCGGCTCTCCCACATCCGGCGTGATGACCACTTTCCGCTTGCCCTTGGTATCTTTGCCGAAAGCCACTTGGCCCTCGATCTCACTGATGACGGCAAACTCCTTGGGTTTACGGGCTTCAAACAGCTCGGCCACCCGAGGCAGGCCGCCCGTGATATCTTTCGTCTTTGTTGTTTCGCGCGGGATCTTGGACAGTACGTCACCGGCTTCGACCTGCTGGCCCTCGACGATATTGATATGGGCGCCGACCGGCAGCGTATAGCGTGCGTCAAGCCCGCTGGGCAGCTTGGTCGTTCGTCCATTATCGTCCTTGATGGAGACGCGGGGCCGAACATTGGGGTCGCGGAAGTCGATGATGACCCGGGTCGATAGACCGGTCCGCTCATCGACCTTCTCCTGCATGGTCTTGTCGTTGATGTCACCGAATTTGATCGTACCGCTGACCTCGGTCAGGAT
>JAGWBB010000121.1:2260-6036 GCA_021296095.1 Desulfurellaceae bacterium
GCGGCCCCATCCGCCTTCTTGAGCTTGGCCCCGTACACGACCGGATAGCGCTCACGCTCACGCTCACGTCCCGGTTCGGGGCTATCCACAATCGCCACCTCGCCGTTCCGGTTCATGACGACCAGATCGCCCTCACGGTCGACGACCGTCTTGAGGTTGAGATAGCGCAGGGTACCCGCATTGCGCGGGGTGAGGGTCGTTTGCTCGGCTCGGCGACTGGCCGTCCCGCCGATGTGGAAGGTCCGCATCGTGAGCTGGGTGCCGGGCTCACCGATCGATTGGGCGGCAATGATGCCGACCGCCTCACCGATGTTGACCATACGCCCGCGGGCCAAATCTCGCCCGTAGCAGCTGATGCACACCCCACGTCGGCTCTGACAGGTCAGGGCCGACCGAATCCACAGCTTTTCAATACCCGCCTCTTCGATCAGCTTCACCCGCTCCTCGTCAATCTCCTCATTGGCCGGGACGAGGACCTCGCTAGAAAACGGGTCGCGGATATCGTCGAGGGCCACCCGACCCAGGACGCGCTCGCCCAGCCCCTCAATGATTTCTCCGCCTTCGACCAGCGGACCCATCTCAATGCCGTCAATCGTGCCACAGTCGTGTTCGCTGATGATGCAGTCCTGGGCCACATCAACCAGACGGCGTGTCAGATAGCCGGAGTTGGCGGTCTTGAGCGCGGTGTCGGCCAAGCCCTTGCGGGCGCCGTGGGTTGAGATGAAGTACTGCAAGACCGACAGCCCTTCGCGGAAATTGGCGCGAATCGGCGTTTCGATGATCTCGCCGGACGGCTTGGCCATCAACCCCCGCATTCCGGCCAGCTGGCGGATCTGCTGAGCGCTGCCGCGCGCCCCGGAATCGGCCATCATGAAGATCGGGCTGAAGCCCTGGCGGCTCTCCTGAAAACCGCTGAACATTTCATGGGCCACCTTGTCGGTGACCGCCGCCCAGGTATCAACGACCTTGTTGTGTCGCTCGCCATCCGTGATCAGCCCCTTGGTGTACTGGTCCTGAATCTCCTGGATGTCTGCCTGGGCGGCATCGAGGAGGGCCTCTTTTTCTTCGGGGATGATCATGTCTTGAATGCCAATCGAGATCCCGGCTCGCGTGGCGTGCTCAAAACCCAGGTCTTTCAGACGGTCGGCAAAAATGACGGTGGCCTTATTGCCGGCTTTGAGAAAGGCGCTGTCCAGCAGGCTGCCCAGCTCCTTTTTCTTCATCGTTCGATTGACCTCGGCAAACGGAATCTCGGGCGGTATGATTTCATACAGCACGACCCGCCCGACCGTTGTGTCGACCAGTTGGCCGTCCATGCGGACCTTGATCTGGGCCTGGAGTTCGACCTGCCCCTGATCGTAGGCGATACGAACCTCTTCCGGACTGCTGAAAATCTTGTCCTCGCCCTTTGCCCCGGGCCGCTCGCGGGTGATGGTGTACAGGCCCAAGACAATATCCTGGGTCGGGGCGATAATGGCCTTGCCGTGGGCGGGCGAGAGGATGTTATTGGTTGACATCATCAAGGCCCGCGCCTCGACCTGGGCCTCGACCGACAGGGGGATATGGACCGCCATCTGGTCGCCGTCAAAATCGGCGTTATAGGCCATGCAGACCAGGGGGTGGAGCTGGATCGCCTTGCCCTCAATCAGGATCGGCTCAAAGGCCTGGATGCCCAGCCGGTGCAGGGTTGGGGCACGGTTGAGCAGGACCGGGTGCTCTTTGATCACCTCGTCCAGGATATCCCAGACTTCCGGCCGCTCTTTTTCCACCATTTTTTTTGCGCTTTTAATGGTAGTGGTATAGCCGCGTTCTTCGAGCTTGTTGTAGATAAAAGGCTTGAACAGCTCCAGGGCCATGTACTTGGGCAGCCCGCACTGGTGCAGGCGGAGTTCGGGGCCGATGACGATGACGGACCGCCCCGAATAGTCGACCCGTTTGCCGAGCAGGTTCTGCCGAAACCGTCCGCCCTTGCCCTTCAGCATATCGGACAGCGATTTGAGCGGCCGCTTGTTGGGACCGGTCAAGGGCCGACCGCGCCGCCCGTTGTCGAATAAGGCATCAACCGCTTCCTGGAGCATGCGCTTTTCGTTGCGCACGATGATGTCGGGCGCGCTCAGTTCGATCAGGCGCTTCAGACGGTTGTTGCGGTTGATCACCCGCCGGTACAAATCGTTCAGGTCGGACGTGGCAAAGCGGCCGCCGTCCAGGGGGACCAGAGGACGGAGGTCGGGAGGAATGACCGGAATGACTTCCAGAATCATCCATTCGGGCAGGTTGCCGGAATGCCGAAAGGCGTTGATGACCTTGAGGCGTTTGGCGATTTTTTTACGACGCGCCTCACTGGCCGTTTCCATCATCTCGGTCCGCAGCTCTACGGCCAACTGCTCCAGGTTCAAATCCCGCAGCAACAGCCGGATCGCCTCGGCTCCCATGCCAGCCTCAAAACTGCCAAAGCCGAACTCCTCAACCAACTTCCGGTAGCGGGTCTCGGTCAGGATTTCCTTCTTGCGCAACGGGGTCTCGCCCGGGTCGGTCACAATATACGACTCGAAATACAGGACGCGTTCCAGATCTTTGAGCGTCATATCCAGCAGGGTCCCAATCCGGCTCGGCAGGCTTTTGAGGAACCAGATATGGGCGACCGGGCTGGCCAGAGAGATATGTCCCATCCGCTCCCGGCGGACCTTGGACTGAATGACCTCAACGCCGCACTTCTCGCACACGACCCCACGGTGGCGCATGCGCTTGTATTTGCCGCAGTTACACTCATAGTCCTTGGTCGGACCGAATATCTTGGCGCAGAACAGGCCGTCACGCTCAGGCTTGAACGTGCGATAATTGATGGTCTCGGGCTTCTTCACCTCCCCGTGCGACCAGGAACGGACCATATCCGGAGAGGCCAGCGCGACCCGGATGGCGTTAAAACGAACCGGATTTTGGGGCTTCTCAAAAAGACCAAGAAAATCTTCCATCTTTCCCCCCAGCGTGCTCTATTCTTCTTCGAGCAGTTCGACGTTGAGCGCCAAGCTTTGCAGTTCTCGGATCATGACATTAAACGATTCGGGAAGGCCCGGTTCCAATACATTTTCTCCTTTCACAATCGCCTCGTAGATACGCGTCCGACCGGCCACATCATCCGACTTGACCGTCAACATTTCCTGTAGACTGTAGGCAGCACCGTAGGCTTCGAGGGCCCATACCTCCATTTCTCCAAGCCGCTGGCCACCAAACTGAGCCTTGCCGCCCAGCGGCTGCTGGGTCACCAGGGAGTAGGGGCCGGTAGAGCGGGCATGAATCTTGTCCTCGACCAGGTGGTGCAGTTTCAGGATGTACATCACGCCAACAGTGATGGCTCTCCCAAAGGGCTCGCCAGTCCGCCCGTCGTACAACACGGTTTGTCCGGATTCGGGTAAGCCCGCTTTCTGTAACAGGTCAAAGATTTCTTTTTCCGGCGCGCCGTCGAACACGGGTGTCGCCACGTGCACCCCGGTCTGGGCGCGCTCGCTCAGGCGCGCCAAGTCCGCGTCTGACAGTTCTTGAATTCTGTCAACAAATTCCTTGTTGGCATACACCTCCTGGAGTTGGGAACGGAGGGTCTCCAGGGTCCGGGTCGGGTCGCCGTTATGGCCGTTGCCCATCTGCTCGCCGAGGCTGCGCACGGCCCAGCCGAGATGGGTCTCAAGAATTTGTCCGACATTCATCCGCGAGGGCACGCCCAGCGGATTGAGGACAACATCGACTGGAGTCCCGTCGGCCAGGTAGGGCATATCCTCTTC
>JAGWBB010000121.1:6051-12593 GCA_021296095.1 Desulfurellaceae bacterium
CCCGCCATCTTGTCGCCGACCTGGAGCTTGCGTTTGATGGCGACAAAGACCTTGACCATCTTGATGATGCCGGGGGGCAGCTCGTCGCCACTGCGCAGCTTCTCAACCTTCTTCTCAAACTCCTCCCGAATCCGGCCGACCTGGGCCAGCATGGCATCAACGCTCCGGCCCAACTCGTCCTCGGCCGCCTCATCGCCAAGCTTGAGCCGGCCCCAGTGCGAGGGCGGGACGGCTCGCAGCAGCTCCTCGGTAATCTCCTGGCCTTTGGGGAACAGGACCCGCCTAGTGTCATCGTCGCTGATGCGAACGGTCAGCGTTTTGCCCAGCACCAGATCGCGGACTTTTCCGAACGTGCTCTCGTGGACAATCCGAATTTCGTCTTCCTGGTCTTTGCGAAGTCGCTCGACCTCTTCGTCCTCAATGCTCTGGCTCCGCTCATCCTTGGAGACGCCCTTGCGGGAGAAGACGCGCACATTGATCACCGTGCCCTCAACACCGGGAGGAACTTTGAGCGAAGTATCACGCACCTCCCCGGCTTTTTCGCCGAAGATCGCGCGCAGGAGCTTCTCTTCGGGCGACAGCTGGGTCTCGCCTTTGGGCGTGATCTTGCCGACCAGAATATCGCCCGGCGTCACCTCGGCGCCGATCCTGACGATCCCGCTTTCGTCCAGGTCTTTGAGCGCCTCTTCACCAACATTCGGGATATCCTGGGTGATTTCCTCCGGGCCGAGTTTGGTGTCGCGGGCGACGCATTCGAACTCTTCAATATGCACCGAGGTGAATACATCCTCGCGCAGCAGACGCTCGCTGACCAGGATAGAGTCTTCAAAATTGTACCCGCCCCAGATCATGAACGCGACCAGCACATTGCGGCCCAGGGCCAGTTCACCCATATCGGTAGCCGGTCCGTCGGCCACCACGTCGCCGGCGGTAATATAGTCACCGACCTTGACGATCGGCCGCTGGTTGACGCAGGTGTTCTGGTTGGAACGCTGGTACTTGATCAGAGGATAGATATCGACCGCAGCGTCCCCAGCGGTCGGTGGCGCGTCGGCCTTGATCACCACCCGGGTGGAATCGACATTCTCAACTCGGCCGCTCCGATGGGCAACGATCGTCGCCCCGGAATCCCGGGCCACGACCTGCTCCATGCCCGTACCGACCAGCGGTGCTTCGGTGCGCAGCAGGGGAACCGCCTGACGCTGCATGTTCGACCCCATCAGAGCCCGGTTGGCGTCGTCGTGTTCAAGAAAAGGAATCAGGGCGGCCGCAACGCTCACCAACTGGGTAGGCGAGACATCCATCAGCTGGACCTGCTCGGGCTGGACCATTACGAATTCGCCGCCCAGACGGGAAGACACCAAGTCTCGGACAAAGCGCCCGTCTTCGTCAACCGGGGCATTGGCCTGGGCGATGGTCCGGGTCTCTTCTTCGAGGGCGGACAAGTACCGCACCCGCTGGGTTACCCGACCGTCCTCGACCTCCCGGTATGGCGTCTCGATAAAGCCGAATTCATTGACCCGGGCATAGGTTGACAGGCTGGAGATCAGCCCGATATTCGGTCCCTCGGGCGTCTCAATGGGACACACGCGGCCATAGTGGGTCGGATGGACGTCCCGGACCTCAAAACCGGCCCGCTCACGGGTCAGGCCACCCGGGCCGAGGGCGGACAGACGCCGCTTGTGGGTTACTTCGGACAAGGGATTGGTCTGGTCCATGAACTGCGACAGCTGGCTCGATCCAAAGAATTCCTTGAGTGCGGCCGAGACAGGCTTGTAGTTGACCAGTTCCTGGGGCATCAGAGTCTCAACATCCTGGAGACTCATGCGCTCTTTAACGGCGCGTTCCATTCGGACCAGCCCGATCCGGAACTGATTTTCAACCAACTCGCCAACCGCGCGCACCCGTCGGTTGCCCAGATGGTCAATATCATCGACCACTCCGTTGCCGTTTTTCAACTCAAACAGGTAGCGGACGACCTCAAGGATATCCTCCTTGCGCAGGGTCCCGAGATCAAGCGGAGCATCGAGCTGGAGCTTATGGTTGAGCTTGAGACGGCCAACCTTGGACAGGTTGTAGCGTTCGGCGTTGAAGAACAGGTTCCGAAAGAAAACCGTTGCCGCCTCAGCCGTTGGCGGATCTCCGGGCCGGAGACGGCGATAAATCTCCATCTCGGCCTCTTTGGGCGCCGTGATCTTGTCTTGTACCAGCGTATTGCGCAGGGATGGACCGATGTGCGACTCGTCGATAAAAAGCGTCTCTATGGACGGGACCCTGCGTTCGATCAGCAGGTCGAGGTCGGCCTGGTTGATCTCTTGATTGCACTCGACCAGAACTTCCCGCGTCTCCGGGTCACACACATCATGGGCTGCGACCAGGCCCACGATTTCTTCGAGGGTGATCGGGATCTGCTCAAGCCCGGCAGCCTCTATCTGTCTGACCGCGTTGCGGGTGAACCGGCGCCCTTCTTTGACCAGCACATCGTGGTCTGTCGGATTGCGGACCTCTTGGGTCGCGCGCAGTCCGAGCAGGAGCTGAGGCTGGAATTTCTTTGTGGCGCGGCCGCCGTCAAAGGTAATGGTATCGGTCGGGTAGAAGTAGTTGAGCAGGTCCTCAACCGTCATGCCCAGGGCCCGCAGCAGCACGGTTGCGTGGAATTTGCGGCGACGGTCTATGCGGACATACAGGATATCGCGCGGATCGAATTCAAAGTCGATCCACGACCCCCGGTAGGGAATGATCCGGGCCGAATAGAGCAGTTTCCCACTGGCGTGGGTCTTGCCCTTGTCATGGTCGAAGAAGACCCCGGGCGAGCGATGCAACTGGCTCACAATAACCCGCTCGGTCCCGTTCACCATGAAGGTGCCATACGAGGTCATCAGCGGGATCTCGCCAAAATAGACCTCTTGCTCTTTGACGTTTTTGATCGTGCGGGCCTCCGTCCGCGGATCGACATCCCACAGCACGAGCTGGATCGTCACCTTCAGGGGAGCGGCATAGGTCATGCCGCGCTGGTGGCATTCTTCGACCGTGTACTTCGGCTCTCCGAGCGTATAGCTCACAAATTCAAGCGACGCGGTTTCATTGAAGTCCTTTATCGGAAACACCGACCGAAAAACCCCTTGCAGTCCGGACTCCGTACGGTCGTCCGGGCTGGGATTCCGCTGCAGGAATTCCTCGTACGAGTGCCGTTGGATCTCCAACAGGTGTGGAATCTCAATAATTTTGCCGATCTGGCTGAACGCCCGTCGGAAGCGAAAATTATCTGCCAGCTGCAACGCCATTCCCACTCTTCTCCTTTGGCGTATACGCCCCTATTTCAGCTCAACCATTCCCCCGACCTCTTCAATCTTCTTCAGGAGTTCCTCAGCCTCGTCCTTGGCAATCCCTTCCTTGACCGGCTTTGGCGCGTTATCCACCAGTTCCTTTGCCTCCTTGAGACCCAGGCCGGTGATTTCCCGAACGACTTTGATGACCTGGATCTTCTTTTCACCAGGGCCGGTCAGGACCACATCAAATTCGGTCTTCTCTTCGGCCTGAGCCGGCGCGTCGCCGGCCGCCGCCCCACCACCACCGGCGACAACAACCGGCGCGGCTGCGCTGACGCCCCATTTTTCCTCCAGCTGTTTGACCAAGTCCGAGACTTCAAGAATGGTCAGGTCAGACAGGGTTGAGACCAGTTCTTCCATTTTTTCGGCGCTGAGAGCCATGCATTTCTCCTTTCCGCATTGACGGTATACCCTTAGGCATCCGCTCCATTGGCTTGTGGTGAGGCTTGGGCGTCGGTCTGCTCCTGCCTGGCATTGAGGACACGGGCCAGTTGGGAGGCTGGAGCGGCCAGCACACCGGCCAGTTGCGTGGCGGGCTGAGACAGGAGGCCGAGCAGCTGCGCCCGGAGCGCATCTCGGCTCGGCAGGCTGGCCAGGGCCTCAATCTGGGTGGCGTCCAGGAACTGTCCTTCGGTGACGCCGCCTTTAATCGTCAGTTGTTCATGCTCTTTGGCGTAGCGGGTCACGGCTTTGGCCAAGTCAACCGCCTCGCCATAGCCGAGCACCAGACCGTTTTGGCCCGTGAGCAGCTCTTTGAGCGAGAGATACGGCGTTCCCTCGACCGCCAAGGACACCAGACTATTTTTTGCGACCCGGTACCGCCCGCCGACCTCTCTCAACTCACGTCGCAAGGCGTCTAACTCAGCCACGCTGAGGCCCTTATATTCGGCGACGACCGCAGTCTGTACATCCCGAAAGACCCCGTGCAAGTCGGCAACAGCCTGTTCTTTCTCGTGACGCTCCATAATGATTCGCTCTCCCGTCGTGTCGAGGCACTCTGAGTTTGAGAGACAGGACTCAGCCGCGCTGTACCGTCGAAGGGTCCACTCGCACACCAGGTCCCATAGTGGTAGCGACGCACACGCTTTGGAGGTAGGTCCCCCGTGCGGAAGCCGGCTTAGCCCGAACCAAACCCTCGATCAGCGAGCTGGCATTTTCGAGCAGCTGTTGCTCGCTGAACGACGCCTTTCCGACCGGGACGTGGATATTGCCGACTTTATCGACCCGATACTCGACCTTTCCGCCCTTCAGATCCTGAATGGTCTGCCCAACCTCCATGGTCACCGTCCCGACTTTGGGGTTGGGCATCAGGCCCCGGGGTCCGAGGATTTTTCCAATCCGGCCGACCACACTCATCATGTCTGGCGTGGCCACCGCCTTGTCAAACTCAAGCCAGCCTTCATCGGTGATGCGCGCGACTAACTCCTCGGCCCCGACAACATCGGCACCCGCCTCTTCGGCTTCGCGAGCTTTGTCTCCTTTGGCAAAGACGGCCACCCGCACGGACTTGCCCGTGCCGTGCGGCAAGACCACCGTGCCACGCACATTTTGGTCGGCCTTACGGGGGTCAACCCCGAGCCGGACCGCCACCTCTACCGTTTCATCAAATTTCGCCCGGGCCGTTTCCTTGACTAGGGCAACGGCCCGGGGCAAAGGGTAGCGCTGTTCGCGATCAACTTTTTCGACTGCGGCCCGGTATCCTTTGCTTTTTTTTGCCATCTTAGTCCACCACACTGACGCCCATGCTGCGGGCGGTTCCTTCAATGATTTTTCGAGCCCCGTCAATGTCATTCGCGTTCAGGTCGGGCATCTTCGTCTTGGCGATTTCTTCGACCTGAGCCCGCGAGATAGATCCGATGATATCTTTGGCCGGTTCCTGGGAGCCCTTTTCAATCCCCATGGCTTTCTTGATCAGGACGGAGGCGGGAGGGGTCTTGGTGATAAAAGAAAAAGAACGGTCTGCATAGACGGTGATCACGACAGGGGTCAGCAGCCCCTGTTGCGTCTGCGTCTTGGCGTTGAACGCCTTGCAGAATTCCATGATATTGACCCCGCGTTGACCAAGCGCAGGCCCGACAGGCGGACTCGGGGTCGCCTGGCCGGCCGGGATCTGCAACTTGATTTCGGTCATCACCTTTTTTGCCATTGCTTCTGTACCTCTTTAGGTTTTCTCGACCTGCACCAGATCGAGTTCAACCGGGGTTGCGCGACCGAAGATGCTGATCAGCACCCGTAGTTTTCCTTTGTCCGGCTTGACCTCTTCAACGACGCCGGTGAAATCCTGAAAAGGACCGTCCACCACCTTTACCCCTTCACCGACCTCGTACAAGACCTTGGGTTTCGGCCGTAATGTTCCCTCTTGGACTTGGTTCAGAATCTCTGACACCTCGGCCTCAGACACTGGGGGGATCGTCTGGGGGTCAAACGATCCCCCGACGAAACCGGTGACCTTGGGCGTTGACTTGACAACGTGCCAGGTCTCGTTACTCATCTCCATCTGGACCAGGATATAACCGGGGAAAAACTTGCGGGCAGAAGTCCGTTTGCGGCCTTTGACAAGCTCGACAACCTGCTCCTCGGGAACGAGGACATCGCCGAACAGTTCCTCCTTGCCGAGCGTACGGATACGTTCCTCAAGAGCCACTTTGGCTTTCCGTTCATACCCGGAATAGGTATGGACAACATACCATTGCTTGGCCATAGCGTAGTCTGCCGTGCCGATGAAGACCTAGTAACCGAGCAGCAGGCGTAACAGCCAAGCCAGGAAAGCATCGACGGCAAAGAGGTAGAGCGCTATCACACTCACCAAAAGCAGCACCACCCAGGTTGCCGCCCGAACCTCTTTCTGGGCAGGCCAGTGCACCCGTTGAAGCTCGGCCCAGGCTTCTTGCAGGAATGTCCTGGCAGTGTCGAAGCCGGCTCGTATGGCACTCACTTTGCTCGCATCCTCTCTCCGCTCTCAGAAATCAAGCCCATGCTGGGATTCGATCGTCATCGGTCGTTCGTCTTTCAGTGCTTCACCACAAAGAAAAGCGGGTCAGGCAGGCTTCGAACCTGCAACCCCCGGATTTGGAGTCCGGTGCTCTATCCAATTCGAGCTACTGACCCACATACTCAGGAGGTTTTACTCCAAGATTTTAGCGACGACGCCGGCACCCACCGTGCGGCCCCCCTCCCGAATCGCAAACCGTAACCCCTCGTCCATCGCTATCG
>JAGWBB010000122.1:0-614 GCA_021296095.1 Desulfurellaceae bacterium
AGCGGTTTGCGAAACGCGCTGAGCTGAGCCAGGAAGCCCGGAAACTGGTAGGTGTCGCCGCCGCCGTCCACCATGCGCTGCATCTCGGTCAAATCCTGTCCGGCCGAGAAGGCCCGTCCCGCGCCGGTGAGCAGCACAACCGCAACGTCCGTGTCCTGCTCGGCCTGTTTGAGGCTATCGTGCACGGCTTTATACAGGGCGTTGTTGAACGCGTTCATGAACTCGGGGCGGTTGAGGATGAGTTTGCGGACCCGGCCGACGTCTTCAATGGTGAGTTCCATACTCGGGGCTCCTTGGCGGCTCGGAGTCGTGCGTCAGCGAGGAATGATAGGCAACACAACGTGTGATGGCCGCGTCTCGTCGTGAAACACATGCTGCAGGGCCGGCTCCAGGCGACCGGCCTCGGCGCTGGCCTCTCCGGTCTGGGGATTGCGGTCAAAGCGGGGGAAGTTCGAGCTGGCGATCTCGACCCGGATGCGGTGGCCGGCTTTGAACACATTGCTGGTGGACCACAGGTCAATGGTATACGCGTACACCTCCCCAGGCGTGAGAAGCTTGGCCTGCTCCCGCGTTTCCCGGTAGCGGCCGCGGAGAATGCCGTCGGTCAGATTCCG
>JAGWBB010000122.1:648-7147 GCA_021296095.1 Desulfurellaceae bacterium
CTGCTGGCCGCGTACAGCTGCACGCTGATCGGTCCGGTGACCTCGACAGCGTGTTCCAGAACCGGCGTGGTGTAGACCAGGACGTCTGGGCGCTCTTCAACCGGACGCTGGTCGAAGGCGCCGCCCGGCACGGCGGCCGGCCAGCAACACAGGCCGCCGCCCCTGGTCGGCACCGGGTTGCGGGGATCGGAGACGTAGACATCGGCCGGCTCGCTATCAGGCTGTTCCGGGCTCAGGCTGCCGTTGCCGCGCAGGCTTTTGGCGTCGCCCTGGCTGTGGAAGTAGTACGGGGTGTATTGGGTGCGGGCCAGCGGCCATTCGTCTTCGGTCCGCCAGGCGTTCTCGCCCATGACGAAAATCCGTACCGGTGGCTCTTCCAGCAGGCCGTTCTGCTTGCCCTTGAGCCAGTAATCGAACCATTTGAGGTGCAGCCCGTCGAGATCAACCGCCAGTGAGGTGCTGGCCAAGCCGTAGTTGACCTCGCCGACCACGTTGTTCAGCGGTAAGGTGTGATGCCACGGGCCGACGATGAGCTTCTGCCCCTGCCGGGCGTCCGGGCTGCCGCCCCGCTCGCGCATGCCCAGGTAGTTGCGGATTGTGCCGCCCAGGAAAATATCGTACCAGCCGCCAACATTGCAGGCCGGGACCGTGACCGTATGGTGCTGGGCTTCGATATTCCAGGCCGCCCAGTACTCATCGTCGTCCGGGTGGGCCAGCCAGTCGTAGAAATAGCCTGCGGCCTGACCGAACAGGGGAAAATCTTTGAGCGGCAGGTGATGGAACCAGTGGCACATATCGTCAATGCCGGCCACCATCTTCCCCATGTCCTCGGCCGCGTCGGGCATGGTCTGGGCCAGGCGCTGGTAGGTGTCGGGAGCCAGGCTGGTCATCGTCCAGCTCTCGTTAAAGCCGAGGGCAAACGCCCCGCCCTGATAGGCCCAGCCCTCGTGGTAGTGCGAGGCGGTAATGAGGGGGAAAATCGCTTTGAGATGGGGCGGGGTGGTGATGGCTGCCAGCCACTGGGTGGCGCCGACATACGAGGCGCCGTACATGCCGACCTGGCCGTCCGACCAGGGCTGGACGGCACACCACTCGACCGTGTCGTAGCCGTCATTGACATCGTCCCGAAAGGTATAAAACGTGCCCTCCGAGGTATAGCGGCCGCGCGAGTCCTGAATGACGACGGCATAGCCCTCGCCCGCAGTGCGGATCACGTCGAGCATCAGCATGCCGATGCTGGTCAGGCTCTTATCGTAGGGCGTGCGTTGCAGGATGACTGGATGGCGACCGGCTGCGGCCGGGCGATAGACATCGGCGTACAGGACAACCCCGTCGCGCATCGGCACGGGAATATTTTTTTCGATCACAATCGTTGGCTCACCCATGGCGCGTACTCCTTGTGTGTGGCGTGCTGACCGTATCGACAGAAAGGGACGACGCCGTCGAGCATACGCCCCCACCCCCGCCTCTGCAACGCCGCCGCCGCATTTGCGCCAGTCCCGGGACGTGCTATAGCAGCCGGGGTGCTGCGTGAATTCCTGATCGCCCTCCAATTCCTGACCTGCGTCCATTTCATCCGTCCGCCGGTGATCGAGCCCGGCCGCTTTGGTCGGTCGGGCGTCTTTTTCCCGCTGATCGGTCTGCTGCTCGGCGCGACGGCCTGGAGCGTGGACAGTGGGTTGCGGCCGCTCTTGCCGCTCGGCCTGCTGAGCGGCGTTGTGATCGCGCTCCTGGCCGTCTTGAGTCGCGGTTTGCAGTTACGAGGCGTGGCGGCCAGCGCGGTTGGCCTGCTGGGCCGCAAACCGCGGGCGGTCCGTCTGGCCGATATGCAAGACCGGACCTGGGGGGGGGTGGGAATAACGGCCCTGGTGGCCGTCCTGAGTCTGAAAGTCGCAGCCTTGGCCTGTCTCGATACCGGCTATCGTGGGGCGGCGGTGCTGCTGAGTCCGATGCTGGGTCGCTGGGCGTGTGTGGTGATGGCCTATAGCTCACGTCCCGCCCGCAACCACGGGCTGGGTGCCGCGTTCATGCAGGGCCTTGGGTTTCGGGAGTTTGGCACGGCCAGCGTCATGACGCTGATCCTGGTGTTGAGCCTGGTGGAAGTGGGCGGCCTGCTCGTCTTCCTGGGGCTGGCGGGCATCATGATCGGCTGGACCTTGTACTGTAATCGGCGCTTGGACGGAGTGACCGGAGATGTGATCGGAGCGCTGGGCGAAGTCGTTGAAACCGGGGCGGTGTGTCTGTTTGCGGTGCTGGAGAGTGTAATCGGATGAGGAGCCAGGGGTGGGAACGAGCGGGGGGTTGAGCACCCCGCTGGACGGGTTTACCCGGCGGGTTGGGCCATTTCGGGCTCAGAGAGTCTGGGCTGAACAGGGATGCCTTGACCCACATCAAGCTCGGTCAGGTTTTTCTGCTGGAGGAGAATTTGTTCTTCTCTCCACTCCTGTAGGGCTTCACGCATCCGGCCGGGGTGGATGCCAAGGATGTCGCCGATATTCTCAAACGAGAAAAACCAGCGGGTGTCGGTCGACTCGATCCATTCCTGGGCCTCTTGGAACAGGCGGCGCTCATGCGGTTTCCGGGCTAGCAGGTAGGTCTGGAAACAGTGCACCGCATCCTCTAGCATGGCCAGCAAAAGGCGTTTTTCTCCTTGCAAAGGTTTTCTGCCCAGAATACTGAAGAACTGTTCTGGGAGAAGGGTATCCGGCTCGAACATAATTCCTCTCCTTACCGCAGCGCTATGAGTGAAGGGCTACATCCTGCTGCCACATGGTATGAGGTGGAACCCTAACGAAATTCGAGCTATAAGTAAAGTGAAAAAATCTTCATCACATTATTAGAAACATGCATGTCGAGACGCTCAAGGTTTTTTGTGATCTGGCCGAGACAGGTAGCTTCTCGCTGGCGGCCTCAAAGAATTTCGTGACTCAGTCGGCGGTCAGCCAGCAGATTCGAAGTCTTGAGGAGCGCTACGGCCGAGAGCTGGTGGAGCGCTCGAAAGGCCACGTGCGGCTGACCCAGGCCGGCCAGGTCTTATACGAGGTCGGCAAGGAGATCATCCAGAAGTACCGGGAGATTGAGAACAGTTTGCATAGCCTGTCCCGCTCGGTGGCCGGCACAGTCCGGGTTGCAACAGTGTATAGTGTCGGCTTGTACGAACTGTCCGCCCCGCTCAAGCGCTACCTCCAGACGTTTCCCGAGGTCAATATTCACCTCGAATATACCCGGGCCAATAAAATCTATGATGAGGTGGGCCGGGGGGATGTTGACCTTGGTATTGTGGCCTATCCGAGCAAACGCCCGCAGATTCTGGTCACCCCTTTTCGCGAGGACCGACTCGTCCTGATCTGTGCCCCCCAGCATCCGTTTGCGACATTTTCCGAGATCTCGATTAGGCAGCTCGATACCGAAAAGTTCGTCGGCTTCGAGCGGGATATTGCCACCCGGCGGGCTCTGGACCGCATACTGCGGCGCAATGGCGTCAAGGTGCGCTATGTGATGGAGATGGACAATATCGAGACCATCAAACGCGGGGTCGAGATCGGGGCCGGGGTGTCCATCGTGCCGGAGCCGGCCATCAGCCAGGAAGTGAAAAACGCCACCCTTGTTGCGGTGCAGATCCAGGACGAAATCCTGACTCGACCGCTCGGTATTATTGCCAAACGGGGGCGGCAGTTTACGCCCGCCGTGCAGGAGTTCATCGATTTCCTACAGGGAAAGGCGGGCCAGGCGACAGACCAGGAGAAGGGACCGGAGGCCGGCCGGACGCTCGACGGTTTGGTGTGAGTTTCGCGTGTCTCGATCTTGGGGGATGGTGGGGCCGTGTCAGATACGGAGGAGATCATGGGGGAACAGGGGTTGAGATCGGTTTTCACGGCACTCAGGCAGGCGCGTGAGCAGCGAGACATCTCTCTGCAGGACGCCGCCCAGGCGGTGAATATCCCGCTGCACTATCTCCAGACCTTGGAGACGGGGGAAGACTCTCGGGTGCTCGCCGATCCGATGTATCTCATCCCATTTCTACGGAGATATGCCGCCTTTCTGGACCTCAATCCTGATGAGGCGGTGCGGCAATTCCTTGCAGAACCGCGAAAAAGCGGCGGCGCCAGGATCAACAATCTGTCCACCAATCCTGTCAGACCTGTCCGGTTTTCAGGCTGGCTCGTTCCTCTCGTGGTGTTGGTGGGCGGCTTGGTCGTCGGGGCGTTTCTCCTCCAGTCAAGCGATCTGCGTTTGTGGTGGACGGGCTCGACCGAGCCGCCGGTCGCGGCTGACCCAGCAGAGGCCGGTCTGCTCCCCGACGAGGGGGCGCCTCTGACTGCGCCGCCGGTCGCGGAGCGGGGACAAGACGCGGCGGACATGATCGAGCCGCCGGTCGCGGCTGACCCAGCAGAGGCGAGTCCACCCCCTGGCGAGGAAACGCCTGGGGCTGCGCCGCCAGTCCCTGAAGAGGAACAGGTTGTGGACATCTCGCCAACTCCCGAACCTGCTCTGCCCTCTACGCTGCCCGCCCTCGCCCCGTCTGCGCCCAGCCCGGAAGCCCCCCAGCTCCCGCGAGCGCCCTCTGGCTTCCATCAGCTCCACATACAGGCGAGAGAAAGAACGTGGATCCGTGTCGTGATTGATGAAGAACTCATCCAAGACGTGGTGCTTGAACCGAACGAGCAGGTGCGGTGGGAGGCCAGAGATAATTTTACGCTGACGGTTGGCAATGCGGGAGGGGTTGAGGTGACGTTTGATGATGATCGGCTCCCCCCGCTGGGACAGTCTGGAGAAGTGATCCGCCAGCTCCATCTGCCGGCGTCCGAGGACGAGTAGCCACGACGTATCAGGCAGGGGTGGGCGCTGGCGGTTTTTTCAGAAACTCCGAAAACTCGTAGACACCACGGGCCGGGCGACCCTTCCAGCAGGTCTCGGACAGGCCAAACGTGACGGCCAGGGCGCGACCCTGGGTCACATGCCGAACCACCGGAATCGCCGTCGTGGTTTTTCCTTGGCAGTTCAGGCTGAGGGAGAAGTCCGGCAGATCTGGATTGAGGGACAGCTCAAACGTGACCGGACGGCCATGGTCGTGGACATAGTCCAGATTCCAGTCGCCGGGGCGTAGCGGATGGGGTCTGCCGTGGGCATAGATCACCCCGGCCGAGCGCGGCCCTTCCGGGAGCTCGGTCCGGGCCAGAAAGATGCCCAGGTCCGGGCCAAACGGCAGCGAGACGAGCTGGCGGGGCAGCAGGCGGCCAGCTTCCTCGGCCCGCAACATGTCCATGAAACCCCAGGCGTCAATTGCCGCGTTGCGGTCGCGCAGGCGAATCTCGCCGTGCAGGCGGGCGAGGTAGATCGGCGCCGGCGGCGGGCTTGACGTCTGAGGGATGCTCAGTTGCAGCCGCATCTCAACCGGCTCAATCCAGGAGGCGGCCAGTCCGTCCTCCAAACGGATAAATGCCTGTGGGTGGGAAAAGCGCATGGCCGTGCCGCGATACGAGATCGACAGGCCGTCGGCATGGCGCTGCCAGACATAGCCGCCGACACGGACTTGGTTGGAGTGTGGGCTGGCTGCATCCTCGCCGGTAAACAGCAGCATCTCGGTGCCGCCCAGCGATAACAGCAGCCGGCCCGAGTGGGTAGACGCCTTGGCGTCAAATTCGATCCCGCCGGTGAGACCCAGGCCGCTGACCAGATCGTGGAAATGGAGGCTCATACGGCTCGGCTGCGCGTCGTGGTGAACGGGCAGAAACGCGCCGTCACGGCCGGCTGAGACGTCTGGCCCAGCCAGGTTCAGGTGAGAAAAGTCGCGACCGCCCTGCGGCAAGGGCTTGGGCGCTTGGCCCAAAGTCCGACAGAAGATGTCGATGAAACGGTCCCGCTCAGGACCGGGCCAGCGCAAGCCTACGCCCAGCTCAAGCTGGACGGCGTGGATCTTTTCCTGGCTCGACAGCTCCGCCAGAGTCCGGATCGGAAGCGATTCGTCCTGGGCAAAACGAGGGCTGAAGACCTGCATGAAGTTGTTTTTTGCTGCGGCCGGATAGCGGCGACCGAGCGCCACGTTGAGCCCGGCGGCCGCCCCGGCGGTCTGAAACGGCAGCAGCTCTTTAGACAGGAAAGCACTGCCAACAGTCGGCGCGCCCTTGCCGGCGGGCACCAGGCGTGTCCCGTGTTGTTTGAGGCCGACCCCCAGGTCGCACACCGGCTGGACCACATTCCAGCCGTGGACAAAGAATACCTTGGCCGTGCCGTACGCGGCCACCAGGTGAGAGACAAGCTCGAGCAGGGCGGCGGGAAACCAGGGCGCATCGGTGCGCACCTGGCTGACCCGATTGAGATCAATTTCGTTCCGGTCGAGCGATTGGTTAATGAGCGCGTAGCCGCCCGTCCGGGCGGCCAACTGCCGGGTCAGCCCGGCCGTGTGCAGATCGTTGACCTTGACGCTGTCCTGAACGGGCGCGTCACTCGGCCGGCGTCCGCCGTGTGGAGCCACCAGCACGATGGGCGCCTCGCCCTC
>JAGWBB010000122.1:7259-9440 GCA_021296095.1 Desulfurellaceae bacterium
TTCGGCATCGACCAGCTTTTGCAGCTCTGCAACGCTGTAGCTGCCGGGCGCTTGACCGGTCGCCGCCATGTGGTTGGCGATGCGCTGCAAGACGCGATTATAGGGAGTCGGGACGCCGTGCTGCTGGCCCAGGAGCACGATCTCGCCGTTCAGAAAATCGGCCTCAATCGTCGGCAGGCCGCGTTTGAGGCTCTGCCACGACGAGCCCCCGCTGCGCGGCTCGCCCTCAATCTCGACCAGTGTGAGCTGGCTGCGGACGCGGGTCTGCAACTCCTCCTCGGGAGCAAAGGCAATGCCGGCCGCCTCATAGCACGCCCGGGTCTCGGCCTGGGTCGCCCGCCCGAATGCTGTGGACCGGGTGTCAAGCCCGCACGCGGCTTGCAGGGCGTTGCGGATATTGGACAGCAGCTTGGTGTACTTCCAGCGCATGATATCGGGCTCGGCCCGGGCGCTGAACCCGCTGTGGCTGAGATCGGCGGTAACCTGGGTGATGAGTCCGTCAACGCCGCTGGGGTAGCGGCCGGCATCAAGAATACCGCCGATCGGGGCCGCATGATTGAGCACCACGCCGGGCTCCAGATAGGTGCCGGGCATCCAGACCACCATACCGTATACATGCCGAAACCGCCGGGCGGCCATACGCTCGTTGTCAACACCGTTTTGGGCACACACGATGGGCAGCCTGTCGTCGGCGGCCTGATACAGATCGCATAGGGCCCGCTCGGTATCCTGAGACTTCATGCATAAGAGAACGACATCCTGATCGTCAAAGCGGATCTGCGACGGATGGCCGACGGCTGGGATGTTGAGGGTCAGGCTCTCGTGCGGGGTCTTGAGGGTCAACCCCCGGTCCTGGATGGCGCTCAGATGTTCCCCCCGACAGATGAGGATGACCTGATGCCCGTGGTGAAAGAGCTGGGCGCCAATCCCGCCGCCGATCCCGCCGGCTCCGTAGATAATGTATCGCATGGCCGTTCTCCCGACCGCCTGTTGTACCTCGGGACACGCGCCAGACGCAAACGGCTTGCGGGAACAGACGCTTTGTTGTACCAGGCCAGTACACGCTGCGTTTGCCGCACAGGAGGACAGCATGCCACTCAGTTCAGACAGTGTTGGAAGTTCGGGCGAGCCGGTCGTACATGAGGTTGACGCCCGCTGGGTGATGGCCTACGCCACAGGCATAGGCGACAGCCTGCCGTGCTATCTCGATACCCTGCGTCCCGAGGGGGTGATGGCCCATCCGGTGTTCCCGGTGTGCGTGGAATGGCCGGTGATTGTGGCCATGCGCAAACATCCGGTCAATGCCGCGCTGAGCCAGGAGGAGTATGTGCGGGCGGTTCACGCCACCCATGAGCTGGTGATCCACCGTCCGATCCGGGCCGGAGACAGGCTCACCACCCGGGCCACGGTTGTCGGGCTTGAGCAGCGCAGACCCGGCGCCTATCAAACGCTGCGCCTGGATACGACCGATGCGCAGGGCGAGTTGGTCAGTTCGACCTGGCAGGGAGCGATCTATCGTGGGGTTGAGGTCAGCGGTCCGGACCGTCAGGCGCCAGACCTGCCCGCGCCCATCCCGCTCCCCGACACCGCCGCTGGAGTGCGAGCCGAAGTACCGGTCCCGATCACTCCCGGAGCCGCCCATGTGTATACCGAGTGCGCGCGCATCTGGAACCCGGTCCACACCGATACCGCGGTTGCCGCTGCTGCGGGTCTGCCGGCGCTCATCCTGCACGGCACGGCGACCCTGGCGATAGGAGTCTCACGCGTGCTGGAATTGGAAGCCGACAACAGACCCGAGCGGGTCAAACGCGTGGCGTGTCGGTTTGGGGCGATGGTGCTGATGCCCTCAGAGGTCACCGTCCGTATTCTGGCGCGCCACTCCACCCCACACGGTGACACGGTGCACTTCGAGGTGCGGACCGAGGACGGCGGCCCGGCCGTGCGGGACGGGCTGCTGGTGTTGCAAGCCTGAGATGTTCGAACGAAGAAGGAGAATGCCATGCGACGCGGACTGATTTTTCCCGGGGGCGGTATGGCCCAACGGGACATGATCCAGATCGCCCGGGAAGCCGAGGCCGCAGGTCTCGATGCGCTGTATGTCACCGAGGCGTGGCGGAGCGCTTTTGTGCCCCTGACCGCGCTGGCGCTGTCAACCGAGCGGGTGCGTCTCGGCACCTATGT
>JAGWBB010000123.1:0-823 GCA_021296095.1 Desulfurellaceae bacterium
GTCGCAGCAGGGTGTTGACCACAACGGCGCCGGTCAGGGCCGAGGCCATGGCTTTGTGGACGCCTTCGGAGGACAGCGGATCGATGAACAGCCCGGCGTCTCCGACCAGTAAAAAGCGGGCGTCGCCGAACTGTGTTGCGGTGTACAAGGTGGCGTCCGCAGCCTGGGGCGCGGTGGCGATCCGGGCTCCCTCCAGCAGGCCGGATATGTGGGCGGCTTTGCCAAGTTCAGCGTGGTAGACATCGGCCAGACCGGCCCGTCGGATGTCAGCCCCGGCCCGCCAATCGACCAGCAGAGTCACATTCCTCAGCCCGGTATGCAGGGCCAGAGACCACACGATGCCGTCGGCATAGGCTTCGACCAGGGTGTTGCCACGCTCAATGCCCCGCGGCTCGGCCACGTCCCGCCAGTAGGCGGTCAGGGCCAGGGTCTGAAAGCCGCGGTTACGCCGGCGCAGCCCTTGGCGCGCCAGCAGGCCGCTGCGGCCGGTCGCATCGACAAAAAAGGCTGCCGTGATGCGGTGTTGGGATGCGGTTCGCACCTGCACCTCAGCGCTGTCGGGCGGCAGGCTGACCGCCTCAACCGCCTGTCCCTCACACACCTGCACGCCGGCCTGCCGGGCGTGCTCCAGCAGCAGGGCGTCAAAATCCGCCCGCCAGACCTGAAAGCCGCGCCGGCTGCGGTCCGGGCTGTAATAGGCGGTGCGCGGCGCGGCTTCGCCCCAGCATACCGTGTGGCCGGCAATCGGCAGAAAGCCGACCCGCTCGACCTCGGAGCGCAGGTTCAGAAAGTCAAAAATAGGCAGGATACGCGGGGTGAGCGA
>JAGWBB010000123.1:945-7690 GCA_021296095.1 Desulfurellaceae bacterium
TGAGCCATCGCGCCTACCATATTGCCCTGGCGGACCGGTCGCTGATCGGCTAAGAAAGACCCCAGGGATGCCGCCCCGATCCTACCAGAGGCCACGGCGGGCGGATATGTCTCTGACGAACTTTCCGAGAAAAAACGGTATGAACGCAACACAGATCGTTGAACGAATCTACGCAGCACTGTCGGCGAAGATTCGGCAGGGAGTGATCCCAATTGCGCTCCGACCTCCTTCCCTGGTTGGCACGGTTCAAGATGATCCGTTCGATTCTTGGGTCGGCGATCAGATCAGGCGTGTCCTCTCGGATGTCGAAGTCGTTCACGCCGGAAAATTGACAACACCCGATATTGTACTGCGACACAACGCGAGCAACACGATTGTGGGACTCGAGGTGAAAAAGCTTATTCAGCAGGCCAACGGAAAGGACCCGAGAGGTCTGACAATTGATTACAATAGTTGTCTGCCGTGCGGTAAGACGCTCGTCAAGATTGGACGAGATACCGTGGAAGTTCCCTGCTTCTACCTCTTCGCCTTGCTGAGTAATGACAGCGCCTCAATGGTAACCTCCATTCTTATGGACGGAGATTTTCTCAATTATGACTTCGATCTGCACAAGGAAGCGAAATATGCCAATCACAGTGAGTACGATCACGGCCCATATGGAGAAGGCTCTGTTCGACATCGACGGATGTACACATATCCGAATCCGCTGAACTACAAACTGAATTTCTTTCATCTTCGTCACATCCTCATAATCAAACAGTACGACTTGTCGCTACTGTCTGCACGCCAGGCGAACTGCACTGACCTCATTATCAGAGATGACAAGTACCAGAACTCTTTCCACTATGTCGTACTCGACAGCTCCACGAGCCGTTCCTTGCCTCTTGAGCAACTGCCGGTTCGACGGGACATTTTTCGAGCCTGCAAGATCCGACGCCCAAGGGAGCGTGTGGTAGCCATGCCTCAGCTGTCAGAATAATCCTCATGCCAAAGCTCATAGAGACAGATTTCCCGTTTGCGGAACTCTCGCTCGTCGCTGAACGGGAATCGTGGCGCAAAGAGGTGTACCGTCCTCTCTACTACCTCCATAAGTGGTGGGCGCGAAGGCTGGGCTCAGTCTTCCGGGGGATAGTTTTGGGGGCCTGTTTAGAGGAAGGTGAGGATTTCTGGAAGCGTTTCTATAGCAAGAACAGTTTTGAAGAGACCGTCGTCTTCGATCCCTTTATGGGAAGCGGGGTTGCTGTTGGTGAAGCAGTCAAGCTCGGCTGCAAAGCCGCAGGCTGTGACATAAACCCAGTCGCTTATATCGCCTGTCGCGCTGCATTTTCCCGATATACGGCTACCGAAGTTCTCTCCATCTACCGGAGTTTGGAGCGGACTCTTGCCCCGAAACTGCTTAGCTATTTTCGAACCAAAACAGGGACAGGACAGGACGCGACCGTTTTGTACTATTTTCTGGTGAAAGTTGTCTCTTGCCCGGAATGCGGAAAAGATATTGACCTTTTCAAAACACAGCTGTTCTCCAAAAACGCGATTCCCCGCAAGGACCCAACCGCCCGCGCCTTATGTCCAGCCTGTGGCGCTGTGAACGTGACGGTTTACAATGCCGAGCGCGTCAACTGCTCGGGGTGCTCGCTGACGTACAATCCCCAACACGGGAATATTAGCGGCGGGGAAGTCCGCTGCGATACGTGCCGGCACTCTTTCCGCCTTATCGACAGGATGAAGTCCTTTGAGGGGCCTTTACCTTTTCGGCGCTATGCAAAAATGCTGCTGACAGAAGCCGGGCACAAGCTGTATGAGCCGATGAACGAGTTCGATAAGGAGCTTGAGCATCGTATCGCAGAAGAGTCCTCCGGTGTCTCAGAGAGTTTCCCCAGTGTCGCTATCGAGCCTGGCTACAACACGAACCAAATGCTGAAGCATAACTATCGCCACTGGCACGAACTCTTCTCAGACAGACAACTCGTGTGTATCAAGCATCTTTTGGAGGCGATCAAGAGTCTTGAGGATACAGACTTGAAACGTCTGTTTGCCTGTCTCTTCTCTGGAACTTTAGAATTTAACAACATGTTCACGTCTTTTAAAGGCGAAGGGACAGGGGCGGTACGCCACATGTTCTCTCACCACGTCCTGAAGCCAGAAATGATGCCTCTTGAGGCGAATATCTGGGGAACGAGCAAGTCTTCTGGGGCCTTTTCGGGCTTATTTCGTTCGCGTGTCGAGAGGGCACTCGCCTATAAGGCTGATCCGTCTGAACTCTCGATTCGTTCATCGAAGAGCAGAAAAGTCGGAGGGATTAACCAGCCCGTCTCAGTACATGTGGCAGACAGTTTCGCCCAGCTCACTTCACAGCCAAAGACGGTATACCTAAGCTGTGGGGATTCCGGGCGTACTGATATATCCGCCAAGAGCGTTGACATAATTGTGACCGACCCACCTTTTTTTGACAATGTTCACTATTCACAGCTGGCCGATTTCTTTTACTACTGGCTCAATCAGGCTCTCGAATTTTCCTCAGTCATGACGACGAGAAGGGCGAACGAGGTGCAAGACACCGATCCTGAACTTTTCACAGCGAAGCTCGGTGCGGTTTTCGCCGAGTGTAGTCGTGTCCTCAGCGACAATGGTCTGTTTGTTTTCACCTACCATCACGCGCGTCATGAGGGCTGGACCTGTGTCCATCGAGCGATCAGACAAGCCGGATTTCTCTGCGCCCGGACCTACCCCATCAAGGCTGAGATGTCAGTGTCAATGCCTCTGCGACAGGCGACATCGCCAATCCACTTGGATCTTATTCTGGTCTGTCATAAGGCCGAAAACAGAGTCGCAAATGACCGGGTCAGTCAGCCATATCAATCGGCACTTGACACTGCGAGGGAACAAGTCTCAAGGCTGAAATCAGCCGGTATCAAGGTGTCCCTCGGTGACGCGAAAGTCATTCTGATGGGATGCTTTCTGTGCGAAGCCCATACAATGGGCGATCTTGACCGGGAGGAGAGGTTTCTTGACGAGTTGGAGCAGCGTCTCGATACATACGTCGCTCAGCTCATGTCGGTAAAAGGCGAAGTGCTCTATGAGGCCAAGGACTCAGAGCAGCTTCGGCTCTTTGAGGACATGGAGACTTACTTGGTGAAACAGGAGATAGGGCTGACATCATAGACCAACCGGTGCCCGCTGATAGCCACAATCTCTGCCATCCCATCTGATCCCCCCATGCCAACGTCTGTCGCCACTTCGCTGTCCCGCTTCCGCCGTCTGCTGCCCTTTGTTACACCCTTTGTGCGGCGTCTGATAGCGGTCTTCGGGCTGTCCCTGTTTGGCACTGTGCTGGGTCTGCTGTGGCCCATTTTTACCAAGATTCTGATTGACGACGTGCTGCTGGCCAGGAATCTGCACCTGCTGTTTGTGCTGAGCGGGGTGATGGTCGTGGTGACGGCCGTCGGCTATGTGGTCGGCGCCGTCAACCGCTACTACTACACCCAAATCACCGCCCGCATCCTGTTCTCCCTGCGCCAGCACGTGTTCGCCCATCTCCAGGCCCTGTCCCTGCGTTTTCATACCCATAATCGGGTCGGCGACCTGCTGTCGCGGCTCAACACCGATATCGCCGAGATCCAGGCGGTGCTGACCGACGCGGCGTTTACCTTTGTGGCCAACGTGTTTGTCCTGATCGCGACCCTGGGCTTTCTGGTGTGGCTGAACTGGAAGCTGTGTGTGGTCGCCCTGCTGGTCGTGCCGTTGCAGCTGTACGGCGTCAACAAGGTCCGTCCCCGGCTGGTCGAGGAGACGCGCCGGGTGCGGGAGCTGAACGCCCGGCTGTCTTCCTTTCTGGTCGAATCGCTGTCCGCGGTGCGCTTTGTCAAGCTGTTCGGGGTCGAGCAGCGCCAGCTCGAACGGCTGGGCCGGCTGGGACAACAGTTTGTGACTATTGTGACGCGCTACGAGATGCTGGGTTATGCCGCCAGCAGCGCCTCGACCGCTACCACCTTTCTGGGTGGCGCGCTGACGACCCTGTACGGCGGCTATCTGGTGATCGACGGGCAGCTGAGCATTGGTGGGCTGGTCGCCTTCTCGGCCTACCAGTCCCGGGCCTTCAGTCCCTTACAGGTGCTGATGGATCTGTATCTGCGGATTGAACGGGCCGGGGTGTCGGTTGATCGGGTTTTTGAATTCCTGGATGTCGACCAGGTCGAGCGGCTCGGCCACGGCCGGCGGCTGGCCGGGCTGCGGGGAGAGATCGAGTTTCGGGAGGTCTCGTTTGCCTACAACCCGGACGAGCCGGTCCTGGACCGGGTCAGTTTTCACATTCCGGCCGGCGGACGGCTGACCCTGCTGGGGCCGAGCGGGAGTGGCAAATCGACCCTGGCCGACCTGTTGGTGCGCCTGTACGAACCCCAGGCTGGGACAATCCTGCTCGATGGTCAACCGCTGTCGGCGTGCGAACTCGCCTGGCTGCGCTCACAGCTCGTGGTGGTCGATCACGAGCCGGTGCTGTTTAACGCCTCGCTGCTGGACAACCTGCGCTACGCCCAGCCTGAGGCATCGGAGCAGGACGTTGTTGCCGCCACGACCATGCTCGGCCTGCACGAGTTCATTGTCTCTTTGCCGGGCGGCTACCAGACCTCGGTCGGCGAGCGTGGCGCCCGGCTGTCAGCCGGGCAGAGACAGCGCGTTGGCCTGGCCCGAGCAGTGCTGAAACGTCCGACGGTTCTGGTCCTGGACGAAGCCCTGTCCGGCCTCGATGTCCGGGCTGAGGCCGAGGTGCGGACGGCCCTGGAGGCGTTCATGCGGGATCGCACCCTGATCTGCATCACCCATCGTCTGTCCTCCCTGCGGCTGGGCGAGCCGGTGATTGTCGTTGAGCGCGGGCGGGTAGGCTGGGCCGGCCGCTATACGGACGCGGCAGCCCTGCCGAGTCAAACCCGGACGAGTCTGCAAGAGGCAGAGCTGCAAGCGGTGGGTAAGGGCTGAGGGAATAGCCTCGTCTCAGCGCTGGCGCACCAAAAATCGGCGGGCCTCTTCAGAGCTGAGCTGCGGGCAGGTCTCGGCGAGTAAGGCCAGCACGGCCGAGACATGGGCTGAGGCAAAGCTGTGGCCCCGAAAATTGCGTTCCTGGGCCAGGCCGGGCAGCGGCCGGGGCTGGGAGTGGGCGCGAAAAGGCACCGGATCATCGCTGGCATAACGATAGTCGTTCCAGCCGCACCGCTCGTCTCCGGCCACCCCGATCACCCCTGGCAGCGCGGCCGGCCACACGTCGGCCCGGCCGGGCGGGGAGGCCGCGACCAGGACGCAGCCCGCAGCCCGAGCCTGCTCAAGCAGTCGGCTGAGCCGGGCCCGATGTTCGGGCTTATTGGTGCCGAGGCTGAGATTGACGATCTTGATCTTGTGGGCGATAGCCCAGCCCAGGCCGGCTTCGAGCAGCCCAATCGGCGCGCCCAGACGTTGGCTGAAAATCCTGACCGCGTACAGCTCGGCCTGGGGAGCTTTGGCCCGCACAATTCCGGCCAGCGCGGTGCCGTGGCCGAGTTGGTCGGAGTAGCTGTCATCTTCCCGGACCGTCCCATCGTCGGCCAGCCACAAGCCCACCCCGCCAGCTACCGCGCCCACATGGGAATGGGCGGCGTTAATGCCGCTGTCGATCAGGGCGACGCCGACACCCCGGCCGGTGGCCTGGCTGAGATCGGGTGGGTGATCCGTTCGGTCCATCGTCTCCCTGTGCTAGCAACAAGACGGAACGGCATCAAGCTGCGCTTCATTCAGCATCCAGCTGTCGGTGTGTCAGCGTCTTTCAAACCCCGGACGCTGGGTGTAGGATGCCGGCTGGAAGCGAAAGAGACCCGCACCATGAACATGCGCATTGCTATCCCCGTGTGTTGTCTGCTGCTCCTGGTACCGCTTCGGACCTGGGGCCAGCCGGACACCGTGCGAACGATCCTGGAAGACCGCTGCTCGGGCTGTCATGCGCCGCGTGAGTCCGACGGCAAATTGGACGCGATCGAGTTTCAGCGCAAGACTCCCGAAGGCTGGGAGATGACCATCTCGCGGATGGTGCTGACCCACCAGGTCGAACTCCAGCCCGGCGAAGCCCGCCGCCTGGTCAAATACCTGAGCGATCAGTATGGCCTGGCACCGGCCGAGGTCGCACCCTTTCAGCCGCTTCTGGCCCGTGATCATACCGTCACCAGCCAGGACGTGCCGGAGGCGCTGCGGGCCGGCTGTGTTCAGTGCCATTCCTACGCTCGGACCGCCCTCCAGGGCCGAACCGCCGAAGAGTGGGGGCGCTTGATCGACGCCAAACTGGCCCTGCTGCCCAATATCGAAAACGAAACGGTCTCGGCCGGTGACTACGCCAAACAGCAGGCCGCGCCGTATCTGGTCAAGGCTCTGCCTTTTCGTAGCGAGGCGTGGAGCAGCTGGCAGTCCCGGCCCAAGGCCGACTATAGCGGGGAGTGGAAAGTCGTCGGTCACGATTCCGGTCGGGGCGGAGACTATGTGGGCCGCCTGACGCTGGAGGCCGGAGAAGGGGATCGCTACACCGGCAGCTTCCGCTACGAGTTCTCGAACGGCCTCGCCCTGTCCGGTCAAACAACGGCGATTGTCTACGCCGGCTTTCAGTGGCGCGGGGTCGCTCAGCTGGGCGAGGGTGAGGCCCAAACCAGCCAACGCGAGATCTTCTTTGCCAGTGAAGACGGCCAACAGATTGAGGGCCGGCGTCTGCTGACCGCCTACGGCGATCTGGCCC
>JAGWBB010000124.1 GCA_021296095.1 Desulfurellaceae bacterium
GCACAAACATGGCCAGTCTCGCTCTGGTTGGAGATTTGACAAACGCTTTAGCTTCAGCCGATACGCTCGTCATTTCTCACCGGTTAGAGTCAGTTAAGCTTCTACCGGCGGACGGAGCTAAGTAAGACGATGCAAGACATCATGGCTTTCTGACAACCGAGGCAGTTTCACGGCCGGAAGTTACCGATCCGCGACGCCGTCGCGTGTTCAGCATGGCAGTGACCGCACGAGACAACCGTGACCGTGGTCGCCCGTCCGCATGGTCGGCGACGCTAGACCGCTTAGCCGTTGACGCAGACGGAGAAGGGGCGAATCCAAGGCTGCTGATTGTATCCGCCGGCAATGTCAATGATTCGAATGCTTGGGCCGAATACCCACACAGTAACAGCACGGACGGGATTCATGATCCTGGACAAGCGTGGAACGCCCTTACCATCGGTGCTTGCACAAATCTAGTCGATATTACCGAACCAGATGCTAGCGGGTATCAGTCGGTCGCGCCTTCTGGCGGACTGAGCCCTTTCAGCACGACATCATTCACCTGGCAACCTCAGTGGCCATTGAAGCCGGATGTTGTGTTCGAAGGAGGAAATGCAGCTAAAGATGCTCTCAGTGCGGTTATGATGCCGAGTCTAAGTCTTCTCACCGCGCACCATCAGCCGACTCAGCGCCTGTTTACACATGCGAATGCGACCAGCTCCTCTACTGCTCTGGCTGTTCGCATGGCGGCACGACTGACGGCGGTTTACCCGGAGCTGTGGCCAGAGTCGATACGTGCGTTGATCGTCCATTCTGCAGAATGGACAGAAGCCATGCGACAGACACTTCTTCCCTCCGACAAGCAACCTAAAAAAAAGGACTACACGGCTCTTTTACGCCATTGTGGATTTGGTCTTCCAGATTTCAACCGAGCAATGTGGAGTGTTTCAGACTCCCTGACCCTGGTTTGCGAGGATAGTCTGCACCCCTTCACGCGCGGACAGGGCAGACAACCCAGATTCCGGGACATGAACCTGCATCGACTGCCCTGGCCGCTTGCGGAGCTTGAAGCGCTCGGAGAAACCCAAGTGGAGATGCGGGTCACACTCTCCTACTTCATTGAACCGAATCCCTCGGAGCGTGGTGTTACCTCACGCTATCGTTACGAATCACATGGATTGCGTTTCGATGTGAAACGACCTGCGGAATCGGAGAACGATTTCCGCGCCCGCATAAATGCCGCAGCTCGCGATGAAGAGGAGCGCACTCCTGTTGGTGGGGATGATCCAGGGTGGATCATTGGGAAACAAAATCGGCACAAGGGGTCACTGCATTCAGACATCTGGCGAGGTAGCGCAGCGGACTTAGCCAGTCGAGGTATGCTGGAGGTATGCTGGCGGTCTATCCCGCACTTGGCTGATGGAGGACACGCCCTCGTCTCGAGCGGTATGACAAAGCGACACGCTATGCCTTGATTGTCTCCATTCGTGCTCCAGGAGTGGATGTCGACCTCTATAGCGCGGTCGCCAATCGCGTTGCTGCACTGACAGCCGTGGAGACGTGATGAAATTCCAAATCGTCGATGCATTTTGCTGGTGACCAGCCTGGAGCCGGCCTCGGAGTTTCTCGACGACCTGCGACGGTGAGGTCTCTCTACACCCGCTCCGCCCATAGCCGGGTCGGCGACCGGTGTGATAAGAAGCCCGGCTGAAGGAGGGACTCGGCTATGACACAACCCCTGTATACCGTTCGACAGCTAGCCTACGTGGTCAGAGACATGGATGCGGCTCTCAAGTATTGGGTCGATGTGCTGAAGGTCGGCCCGTTTTTTGTGTACGAACACTGCCCGCTGGAAAACCAGCGCTATCTGGGCCAGCCGTCCAATGTGGACGTGACCCTGGCCCTGGGTAACAGCGGCGACCTGCAAATCGAGCTGATCTTCCAGCACGACCAGACCCCCTCGGTGTATAAAGAGTTCCTGGACGCCGGACGGGTCGGCGTGCATCACTTTGGGCTGATGCCGGAGGACTATAAGGCGGCCTGTGCGCAGTACCGGGCACTCGGCTATGAGGCCGCGTTTGAGTGCACGGTCAGCGACGCCGAGCTGGTGTATTTCGATACGGTCAAGACCATCGGGCATTACACCGAGCTGTGGGACAACAACGACGTGTTCAAGAAATTATTCATGATCGTCGAGAACGCGGCCAAGGGCTGGGACGGCACCAACCCGGTTCGCCCCGGCCCCCTATAAAGGCCGGGCCGCAGCAGCTATACACACCGGAACAGTCCAGCACAGGAGGGAACGTGCTATGAAGTGGAAGATCGGTGATGTCACCATCACCAAGATTACGGAGATCGAGTACCCGGAATTCTCAGACGTCATCCCGGCCGCCACCCCGGCCGTGGTCAAGACCGTCCCGTGGTTGTCGCCCCATTTCGTGACAGCCGAGGGCATGCTGAGCCTGAGCATTCATTCGCTGATCGTTGATACGCCGGGCGCCAAGCTGGTGGTCGATACCTGCATCGGCAACGGGCGGAACCGCGCGCCCCTGGACATCATGAGCAATCTGGCCACCTCGTATCTGGAAGACATGACGGCTGCGGGCTATCCGCCCGAGAGCATCGACTACGTCTTGTGTACCCATCTGCACCTCGACCATGTGGGCTGGAATACGCGCCTGGACAACGGCGAGTGGGTGCCCACATTCCCCAACGCGTCCTACCTGATGGACCAGAAAGAACTCGACCTGTTCGGCAATATCGACCCGAATGCCGACGACGAGTTCTTACAGGTCCAGCGTCTTGTGTATGACGACTCGGTCCAGCCGGTGATGGATGCCGGTCTGGCAAAGGCGGTCGAAGGACCGAGCCCGGTGTGCGAGGGCGTGCGCCTGATCGCCACGCCCGGTCATACCCCCGGCCACTGTTCCGTCATCATTGAATCCAGAGGCGAGTCGGCCATGATTACCGGGGACTTCATCCACCACCCGATTCAGTTCCACGACGCGGGTCTGGTCAGTCCCTTTGATGTGGATAACGACGCTGCGGTGGCCACCCGGCGGCGGGTGTTCGCCGAATATGCCGGGACACCGACCCTGATTATCGGCACCCATTTTGCCGGCCCGACCGCAGGCAAGCTGGTGCGGGATGGGGACGGCTATCGCCTGGATGTGTAAACGTCGCAGGTCGGCTGGCGTCGGCTTAGGCGCGAGGCGCTAAGCCGACCGACGCTCCTGTCTCACCTGCCCCGCATCGCCCCCGGGCTTGCTGAGCACGACGCACAGCCCCTGGACGGGGGCGTTGTTTTCGACCCACATCACAGCCGGTTCCAGCGCGACGACGCGGAAGCCGCACTCCGCAGCCCGCTCGGCCAGGTAGCCTCGGCCGTGGGTGTAGAAGGCCGAGCTGTTCACGCTCAGCTCCTGAGCCGGATTGTCCTGAGCGGTAAACACAAACACCCCGCGATCCTTCAGCGCGCCGAACGCGGCGCGGAAAATCCGCGCCGGATCGCCGACATGCTCAAAAACCCCGGCGGCCACGATCGCCTCGTAGCGGCCGGGCTTCTTGTCCAGGAAGGGGTACAGGTCGCCGACCTCCAGCCGGTTATAGATCCGTCGCTGTGTGGCCTTGGCTACCATCTGGGGGGACAAGTCCACACCGTCCAGGCGCTCGGCCAGCGGTCGCACGGCCTGACCGCACAGGCCGGTCCCGCAGCCCAGGTCGAGGATGGCGAGTTTGCCCCGACAGTGCTGGCGCAGGGCGGCCAGGATGAGCTGCGGACACCGGTAGCCCAGGCCGTCCACGAGCTTGCGGTCGTAGGTCTCGGCGTAGCTGTCGTAGAAGCGCGTGATGTAGGCCGGTGGTGGCCGGTCGGGAGGCGGCTCGGCGCCCGTATAGGCCAGCAGCAGCCGCGCCCCGATGTGATCCTCGGGCACCAGACGCAGATAGTGGCGCAGGTGCGGGGTGGCCTGGGTCCGGTCGTTGCGGGCGAGGAACAGCCGGCTGAGGGAGGCGTGGGCGAGCGGTTCGTCGGGCTGGATGGCCAGCACGCGCTGGAAGCTCTCAATCGCATCGCCGTCGCGTCCCAGCTTCATCAGGCTGACGGCCAGCTCGAAGTGGGTGCGCAGGATGGCCGAGACCAGCTCGGCCGCAGTCCGGTCGCGCGGGTTCAGGCGCAACGCCTCCAGGTAGAGCAGCAGGGCCTGGTCCAGCTGACCTTTGACGTGACAGGCTATGGCCTGGTCCAGGCTCGGGTTGTCGGCAGCCATGGCTCGTCCTCAGTCCGCGCGCACCTCGGCTCACAGCTCGGGAACGTGGGCCGACGGGCTTCGATGCAGGGTCGCTTGTTCAAACGCGTAAGCCAGGGACAGCAGATCGGCCTCGCGGTAGGGCAGTCCGACCATCTCGATCCCCACCGGCAGATTGGTGTCGGTAAATCCGGCCGGTACGCTGATCGCCGGCATCCAGGTCTGGGCGGCAATCAGCGTGTTGGTCGGAAACTCCAAGAGCGGCCACTTGCCCTCGTCAAGCTCGGCTCTCGACGGTGCAGGCACCTGGGCGGTGGGAAAAACCAGGGCGCGCGTTTCGGCCTGGGCCATGGCGTTAATCACCATCCGCTGGAACTGCTCGCGCGCCGCGTAGCGCTGGTAATACTCGGGATCGGCGTACGGGTCGCTCGGACCTTCGGCCAGCGCTTCGAGGAAATCCAGCTTGGGATGGTATTTTTTGGCGGCCAGAATGTCTCTCAGGCGCGTCATCGGCAGCTGTGGACGGGCGGCCAGAAAGGCATCAATATCGTGCCGAGAACGGATGAGATACAGCGAGGAGCGTTCGATATAGTGCTGGAGATCGGGAAGCGTCACCTCGACCAGGCTGGCGCCGGCCGCTGTCATCGCCGCCAGGGCGCGTTCGGTCAGCGTGTTGACCGCTGCGGCCTGGGGGTCGGCGGCGTCACCAAAGGTGTGCCGTACCACGCCGATCCGCGCTCCTCTCAGACTCGCCCGGTCGAGCAACTGGCTATACGGCACCCGGCCGGCAATGACGGCGGTTGCGGTGTAGGGATCAGCAGGGTCAAATCCGGCCAGCACCTCCAGCAGTTTTGCCGCATCGCTCACGGTCCGGCACATCGGTCCGGCCGAGTCCTGAAACTCCACCAGCGGTGACATGCCGGCCCGACTGATGAGGCCCGGCGTGACCTTGAGACCGACCAGGTTATTGAACGAAGCGGGCACCCGGATCGAGCCGCCGGTATCTTCGCCCACCCCCAGCGCCCCGAGATTGGCGGCGACGGCCGCTCCCGTCCCGCCGCTCGAGCCCCCCGGGTCGTGGGTCGGATCGTACGGATTCTTTGTCGTGCCAAGCTGTGACGAATAGCCGAACCACGAGGTCGCAAAGTCGGGCATGGCGGTCTTGGCCAGGATAATCGCCCCTGCGGCCCGGAGCTTGGTGATCGCCGTCGCGTCGGTGTCGGGGATATAGCCGTCCAGGGCGATCGAACCAAAGCTCGTCATGATGCCGGCCGTTTCGACCTGATCCTTGACCACAACCGGCACGCCGTGTAGCGGGCCCGACAGGCTTCCAGAGGCGGCCAACTCGGCATCCAGGCGCGCGGCTTCGTCCTGGGCGCGCGGGTTGACGGTCACGATCGAATTGAGTCGCGGCCCGCCGCGGTCATAGGCCGCAATCCGCGCCAGGTAGCCATCGACCAGTTCGGCGCAGCTCACTGCACCGGCCTGGAGGGCGGTCTGAATTTGGGCGATTGTGGTTTCTTCCCACCTGAACGACATGGCTCTCCCCCTCAAAGACCGGCTGAGTCGCGGCGGCGTGCTAGCCCGATGTTGGCTCCATCGCCCGCCGTATCTTGTCCTGGGTCACCGACAGGTGCTCGTTGAACTCGGTTTCAACCAGGCGAATACCCAGGGTCTGGGCGATCTCCCGGTCTTCCGCTTCCCAGCCGTCTTCGACCCAGATGACCTGATTGCCCGGCCGGCACAGCCCAGCCAGACCATCGGTCTTGGTCCGCTTCCAGGCCAGCGAGGGCAGACATACACCGAGTGTGGCCAGCTCACGGTGAATCTCAGCCTGCCACGAGGACAAGACCATGACCACATCAAAATTCTGCTGACACCAGGCCAGAAAGTCCTGGACACCGCGCTTCCAGTCCGAGCCTGGAATCGACCACGGGGCGCCTTCGAGACTCTTGACCACCCCGTCAATATCGAGCAGCAGAATTCGCGCCATCACCCGCTCGGCTCCCGGCGGCTCACCCCCAAGCCCGCTATTGAAAGGAGTCGTCGCACTCTGCGATGGTGTCCGGGTCGGTTGCCACTTGATCGGCCC
>JAGWBB010000125.1 GCA_021296095.1 Desulfurellaceae bacterium
CGCCGTCGGTCGTGCGCACATAGGTGGCTTGGGCGCCAACCGCCCAGCCGTGATCGGGATCCAGAAACTGGAGGGACAGCAGGGAAACCGCAGCCCCGCTGTCTTGCTGCTGCCAGGTTTCGCCGCCGTCTTCGCTTTTAAGCAGCAGCCCGTCCTGGCCGCTGATCCAGCCGGTTTGGGCGTCGGGAAACTCGACATCATACAGGGCCAGGTCGGTGCCGCTGTCTTGCTGCTGCCAGGTTTTCCCGCCGTCGGTGGTCACCAGAATCTTTCCCCCATAGCCGACCACGACCGCTTTTTCGACCGAGACGGCCGCGACATCGAAAAACTTATCGGCCATCGTCATCAGCCGGTTGCTGAGCGGTACCTCCTCTATCTCGCGGGTGCAGCCGAGCAGGGCGGTGAGCAGACACAGGACGGGCCAACAGCGGAGCACGGGGTTCATAGGCAAGCGGCTTTCCAAAATAGTTCCGATAGGATACCTTCGACCGGGTTGCGGCCGGGTTGTAAAAGTCCCCCCCTGTCTACTATCTTCGGGCGCGCTTTGCAATCCGCTCAGGGCTGGGATACGCCCCGGCCCAGGCTTCCAGGAAGGAGAGGACGACATATGGCGACAGCGAAAATTACGTGGACAAAGATTGATGAAGCGCCGGCCCTGGCCACCTACGCCCTGCTGCCGATCGTGCAGGCCTACACCCGGGGGACCGGGATTGAGCTTGACATCAGCGATATCTCTCTGGCCGGCAGAATCATTGCCAACTTTCCCGAAAAGCTGAGCCCCGAGCAGCGCATTCCCGATTGTCTGAGCCAACTCGGCGCAATGACCCAGACGCCCGAGGCGGCCATCCTCAAACTGCCGAACATCAGCGCGACCGTGCCCCAGCTCAAGGACGCCATCAAGGAACTCCCGAGGAACCCCAAAACGACGCCGAGCGGGCTCTGCAAGCCCGCTTTGCTGTGGTGCTCGGCTCGGCCGTCAACCCGGTGCTACGCGAGGGCAACTCGGATCGTCGGGCCGCAACCTCGGTCAAGAAGTTTTTTCAAAAGCATCCCCACAGAATGATGCAGCAGTGGCCAGAGAGCGGCTCAAAGGCCCGGGTCGTCCATATGGACGGTAAGGACTTCTTCGAGAGCGAGAAATCAACCACCGTGGACACCGCCACCCAGGTGCGGATCGAGTTCGTGGCCGCCGACGGAACGGTCAGCGTCCTCAAAGACAAGCTGTCGCTGCTGGCCGGCGAGGTCATTGATACCTCGGTCATGAACGTCAAGGCGCTGCGCGCTTTCTACGCCGAGCAGATGGACGCGGCAAAGAAAGACGGCGTGCTGCTGTCCCTGCACCTCAAGGCGACCATGATGAAGGTCTCTGACCCCATCATGTTCGGCCACTGTGTGTCGGTCTACTTCCAGGAGGCGCTCGACAAGCACGCCGCGATCCTCAAGGAGATCGGGGCCAACGTCAACAACGGGCTGGCCGATGTGCTGGCCAAGCTCGACCGCCTGCCGGCCGACAAAAAGGCCGAGATCGAGGCCGACATTGCGGCGGTGTACGACGCGCGTCCGGCCCTGGCCATGGTCAACGCCAGACGCGGTATCACCAACCTGCACGTGCCCAACGACATCATTATCGACGCCTCGATGCCGAATGTGGTGCGCGATGGGGGGCGGATGTGGAATAAGGCCGACGAGTTGCAAGACGTGATCGCCATGGTGCCCGACCGCTCCTACGCGACCATGTATAAGGAGATCCTGGAAGACGCCAAAAAACACGGTCAGTTCGATCCGGCGACCATGGGCAGCGTCTCCAACGTCGGGCTGATGGCCCAGAAGGCCGAGGAGTACGGCTCGCACGACAAGACCTTTGAAGCCCCGGCCGACGGGAGGATTCGCGTGGTGGACAGCGCCGGAACGACGCTGCTCGAACAGACGGTCGAGGTCGGCGATATCTTCCGCATGTGCCAGACCAAGGACGCGCCGATCCGGGACTGGGTGCGCCTGGCCGTCTCACGGGCCAGGGCGAGCGGTGCGCCGGTGGTCTTCTGGCTCAACGAGATCAGAGGCCACGATACGGAAATCATCAAGAAGCTGAACGCCTACCTGCCCGAGCACGATACGACCGGCCTGGACGTGCGGGTCATGAAGCCCCAGGACGGGATGCGGTTTTCGCTGGAACGGATCCGCCAGGGCGAAGATACGATTGCCGCAACCGGCAACGTCTTGCGTGACTATCTGACCGATCTGTTCCCGATTCTGGAACTGGGCACGAGTGCCAGGATGCTGTCTATCGTGCCGCTGATGAACGGCGGTGGGCTGTTCGAGACCGGCGCTGGCGGCTCCGCCCCCAAGCACGTCCAGCAGTTCCTGCAAGAGGGGCATCTGCGCTGGGACTCCCTGGGTGAGTACTGCGCCCTGGTGCCTGCGCTGGAGCTGGTTGCCGAGAACGGCAAGAATCCCGCTGCCGCGCTGTTTGCCAAGACGCTCGACCAGGCGATCACCACCTACCTCGAAAACGCACGTTCTCCCTCCCGCAAGGTGAACGAGATCGACAACCGGGGCAGCACCTTTTATCTGGCCCTGTACTGGGCGCGGGCTCTGGCTGCCCAGGACGAGGATGCGACCCTCAAGGCGCGGTTCAGCCGGGTGGCAAAAGAGCTGGAGGAGAATGAGGCCAAGATCGGCGAGGAGTTGCTGGCCGCCCAGGGCCAGCCGGTCGATATCGGTGGCTATTATTTCCCCGATCCGAGCAAAACCGGCCAGGCGATGCGCCCCAGCCCGACCTTTAACGCCGTGATCGACGCGCTGTAAAAAACGGCCAAGCTGTTCGCATTTGCCGCCAGTGTAATGCAATAGGCGGAAGAGGGGAGGACGTATGACGTTCTCCCCTCTTTACTTTCTGAGCTGAAAAAATCTTGCATGGCACACCCGCTCGCGCCCTCGGGTCCGTCCCTGCTCCACACCCGTCTGCCCTTTTTTTACGGCTGGGTGGTGGTCGCCGTCGCCTTTGTCACCATGGCCATTGGGGTGAACACGCGGACCGCCTTCTCGCTGTTGTTTCCGCCCATTCTGACCGAGTTTGGCTGGGACCGGGGTGGCACTGCGGCAGCCTTTTCCTTTGGCTTTGTTGCCGCCACGCTCTACTCGCCGATGATTGGCTTTCTGATGGATCGCTTTGGGCCGCGGCTTATCCTGCCAGCCGGGGCCGGCATGGTCAGTACCGGGCTGATTCTGACCACCTATATCTCCCAGCCGTGGCACCTGTATCTGGCCTTTGGCCTCTTTGTCGGCGGGGGCAGCATGTTCATCAGCTACCTGGGGCATTCTCTGTTCGTGCCCTACTGGTTTGCCCGCAAACGGGGCTTGGCCCTGGGCATTACCTTTGCCGGCGCCGGGGTCGGGTCGATTATCCTCTTTCCCTGGCTGCAAGACACGATCAGTCACGCTGGCTGGCGTGACGCGTGTTGGATCATGGCGCTGGTGCTGTTTGTGACGGTTGTGCCGCTGAACAGCATCTTGCAGCGTCGGCGGCCGGAAGACCTCGGTCTGGCCCCCGATGGAGAGGCGGGGGCGGGCTCGTCTCAGGCTGCACCCGGCCGGGCCGACACTATTGTCGATCACGCCTGGGCTTCGACGGACTGGACCTTGGCCTTGGCCGTCCGGACCGCGCGGTTCTGGTGGCTGGCGCTGGCCATGTCAAGCTGTCTGTACGCCTGGTACGCGGTCCAGGTCCATCAGACCAAGTATTTGGACGACATCGGATTCTCCCCCCAGCTGGCCGCCTACGCGCTCGGTCTGGTCGGCCTGACCGGCAGCGTCGGTCAGATCGGCCTGGGATTTTTGTCCGACCGGATCGGCCGCGAATGGGTCTGGACGCTGAGCCTGTCGGGCTTTGGCCTGTGTTACGCCCTGCTGCTGGTCATGCAGGAACAGCCCAGCCACGTGTTGTTATACAGCATGGTCGTGGCCCAGGGTTTGTTGGGCTACGGAGTCTCGGCCGTGTATGGAGCGGTGGCGGCCGAAATTTTCCAGAGCCGACGCTACGGCACGATCTATGGAACGCTGAGTGTGGCCGGCAGCCTGGGGGCCGCAGTCGGACCGTGGGTGACCGGTCTGGTGTACGATCAAACCGGGACCTACGCACCGGCGTTTTGGCTGGCGATCGGGCTGTGCGGGGTGTCCATCGTCAGCATGTGGATGGCCGCGCCCAGAAAAGTCCGCCTCGTGGCCGGGCGGGTCGGGCGCTAGCTCCTGCTGGGAAACGAATCAGATTTCCACGGATAGGTCACTTTTCTGGCTCCCACCACTCGGAATCCGCTCCGGCGAATAGCTCCGTAGTCTCCTCTAAATCAGCAAGAAACAGAGGATCGTGAACGGCTTGCTTCAGCTGAGCCAGTTTCTCGGAATCGGGTGGGGGAGCGCTGTTCACGATCATAGTCCTGATCTCTTTCCTCAGTTCGAGCAGGGGCGACGGTTTCCTTTAGAACTTGGCCTGGGGCACCGGCAAGCCGGGAATATCTGAACGGGTGCGGAACACCGTGCCCTTGAGATCGCGCTGATCGTTGTTGGCGGTCACCACGTACAGGTCACACATGTCGGGACCGCCAAAGGCTACGCTGGTGATGGTTTTTGCCGGGATGTTGATCCGCCGATCAAGCGTGCCGTCCGGCTTAAACCGCACGACCTCACCCGAGCCGGCCACCACCGCCACCCATACCCCGCCCTCGACATCAACCGTCATACCGTCGGGCATGCCGTCGGGCAGCTTGGCAAACAGCTGGCGGTCGCTGACCGTTCGGTCGGCGCGCACCTCATACACCCAGACCGCACGGGTGGTGGAGTCACAGTGGTAGAGCAGGCTGCGATCCGCGCTGAAGCCGAGCCCGTTTGTGACCTCAACCCCTTCCCACAGATGCGTCACCTGTCCCGATGGATCGACCCGAAACAGGGAACCCGGCGGCGGTGTGCTCTTGAAATCAAACTTGTTGATGTCGCAGCCGAACGAACCGACCCAGATGCTGCCCTGGTCATCAATGGTCAGATCGTTCAGGCCGAACAGCGGCTTACCGTCCCAGTCGCTGAAGATCTCTGTGACCTGGCCGCTCTGTTCGTTCCACCGGGCGAGCGACAGGCCGGTGACAAGGATACCCCCACCCTCGTTCAGCGCGATGCCGCCCACCGCCTTGCGGTCTTTCGGGATCAGCGTCTCAATCTGCCCGTCCTGGCTGCGGCGAAAGACGCCACCCCCACGGACATCGCTGAAGTAGAGCCGGTTCAGCTCATCGGTGCGGGGTCCCTCCAGCAGGCCATAGCCGGTCGCCAAGGTTTCAAATTCCATGCGCTTCCTCCTTCTACGCTATTTGAAAAATTCGCCCCTGCCGGTGCTGACTCATTCTGGTAGCCGACAAGGGGACTGGCATAGCAGGTCAAGTGTCAGCCTCACCTTTGAGATGCTGCTCTGCCCATGCCACCACTGTTGCTGCGATAGAGACGCTTGCTCGATATTCTTCTTCGGTCACTGGCTCCGTGATACCGGGATATCGAGTCGCGACGGCAAAACGGGTCAAGCGTCCCGCTTCCCGGACAGGCTGTGGTATAGCCACCTCTGCTTTTTCGAGAAGACTGAGAAGGGTGGCTAAGTCATGGATGTAGGGAAAAGAAATTGCCGCTTTGAGCAGCACAGCTTTTATGGCTTTTTCCGCAGCCTGCTGGGCATCAAAACACAGATCTTCCAAATATATTTCCGGGTTGTGTGTCTTTGCCCTGGTGAGGTTACTTCTGGCACGGTTCAACCATTCTCTCGGATCATCCGGGGAGAGTCGCTTAGGCGGCATAGATCACTTTCCCCTCTTGGAGTGCCGGTGCAATAACCAGGGCAGGGCTATGTCTGTAACGTTCGATATCCTCAGGGGTCGCCACGACGACATCAGTCGCCTGGCCGACTCCGATGAGGCTCATATAGATTTCTTCGGTCAGCCGCCCGCGATGAAATTGGCCGGATTTGATAACTAAGAGATCAACATCGCTGTCAGGCCCCATGCTTCCTCGTGCCGCAGAACCAAACAAAAGAATGCGTTCGGGGGCTGCGACCCTAACGATCCGACGAATAATCTCGTCCAGGAGATGTTGAGGAACCGTTCCCATCTGTCACCAAATACCCATGCCCATGACGGGCTCAGCATAATCTGGGCAGCCCGCCCGCCTCTCTAATCTACAATGCTATATGGCTTTATAGAAGAGCCCTGCTCGCTCCCGTCCCTGCCAGGAGCCCCATGAACGGTAAACAGGGTATTCTCGGCCCTTTGCAACACGAGGCCGAGAAGGTGTCAGTCCGAGTCGCGGGCTGCGGCTCGGCGCAGGCGGTCCATGATCGCCCGTCCGAGTCCGTGTTCGGGAAGAGCCTCGACCACCAGGCGGTCAAGGCCAAGCCCGTCGAAACGGTGCAGGGCGGCAAACAGATTGGTCGCCGCCTCAAGCAGGTCGCCCTCAGCCGACAAAGCCTCATGGTGTGTATAGGCGTCAGCTGCCGGAACCGGCCTGAAGCTGAGTAAACCGACCCGTTCCTGAGGAGACGGCCGGGGAATGGCCTGACCGGGGGCGAGCAGGGTCAGCCGAACACGCGGCGCGTAGTGCTGTGGCAGAGTGCCGGGCGAGCGCGGATCAGCATCGGTGGAAGAGGGCAGGCGAACCGGACCGATCAGGGCTTCTATCTCCTCCACGCTCAGCCCGCCCGGCCGTAATACCACCGCCTCCTCGCTACTCAACGCGCACACCGTGGATTCAAG
>JAGWBB010000126.1 GCA_021296095.1 Desulfurellaceae bacterium
TAGCGCTGATGATACAGCGGATGGCCGTTCACATTGGTATGAATGCGGCTGAAATGCTCGCCTTCGAGGTTGGCAAAATACAGGTCTTGCAGCCCTGGCCCGCCAAAGCCGCAGTTGGTTGGGGCAACCAGCTTTTGGCTGTCGGGATCGTCAATCATCAGCGTCCACTCGCCGTTGGTCTCGACCCTGATGATCTGGTTGGTCAGGGCCAGCGCGCCGTCTTTGGCCCGGCCGGGCAGGGTGACGTACATCACCCCGGCCGTATCAAAGGCCATGCCGTCCGGCAGCGACGGAAAGTTCTGTGAGTAGACCTCGGCCTGACCGAACGTGCCGTCCTTTTTCAGGGCGATGCGCAGACAGTCGTCGCGCGAGCTTTCCAGGACGTACACGGCTTCCTCCTGGGGATCAATGGCTGTGCCGTTGGCGGCATAAATACCGGTGGCCACGACCTCGTTTTTGCCGTTCGGCCGGATACACACCAGGGCCCCGTTGGGCGCCGGCTGGGACAGCTCGGACAGCACCGTGTTGATGTCGGCGGTGCTGGTGTTGGACACAAACAGATTGCCCTCGGCGTCGTAGGTCGCAAAGTTCGGCAGAGTGAGTTTCACGTCGCCGACCCGGTCGGCGATCAGCGACACCTGGCCGGCCTGGGTCACCCGCATCACGGCTTGTTTGCCCAGATCGCAGTAGATCAGATCGCCGTTCTTGTCCATGGTCACCCCGTTGGGGATGGACCCCTCGGGCAGCTGTACCAGCTCGCTGACCTGCCCGTCGGGGCTGACCTTGTACATGATGCCGTTACGGCCGCCGCCGTATACAAAGCCGTCCTTGTCGATCACCACATCCTCGGCCTGTAGCGTGCCCCTGCCGAAGATTTCAATCTCGCTGAGTGGAATGCTCGCCATCGTGTCTCCTCCCGTGTCAGTCCTGGTCCATGAACTGGATGACCTCCAGCGTGGTGCCGGCCGCGTCTTTGATGAAGGCAAACTTGGCAAAGCCCATGTCGGTCGGCTCGACGATGAACTCCACGCCCCTGTCCCGCAGCCCGGCGACTGCCGCCTCGAAGTCATCCACGGCCAGACCGATGTGGTCGCCCACCCCGGCGTGGATCTGCTGCGAGATCGTCAGTGGCAGGCCGTCCATCTCCAGGCGGACGATCGGGATGCCGCGAAACTCCAGCTCCTGGATTTTTTTGGCACCCAGGGTGTCCTCGTAGAAGGCGACGGTCTTTGGCACGTCGTCAACAATCAGATGGCGATGGTTAAAACTGTAGCTGACCTGCTGTTGTGCGGCCATCTCTTCCTCCTCTTGTGTGGGGTGCTCGCGCACAGAAAATCCCCCTCAGTCCCCCTTTTATAAAGGGGGAAGGGGCCAGCCCCGGCAGACTGATGCGCTGCTCCTCTTACAGAGGGGGAAGCGCGTCAGCGCAAGGGGATTGGTGGGGCAGGCTGGTTCTCCTCCGGGGAACAATGCACCCTGAGGCAGCATACTCACTTCTAGTTTGGTGTCCAGGCGATGGCCCGAATCTCGCCAAACTCACGCTCGACCTTTTCCCACGAGGCGCCCCCGTCGGTACTGGTATACACATAGCCGTGCAGGCTGTTGGCCACGACGATATTGGGGTCGGCCGGGTGGGTGCCGAACCAGTAGATGGTCGAGTTCGGGGTCACCGGCAGGTCGGCCGCCTGCCAGCTTCTCCCGCCATCGGTCGAGCGCTGAATGGCGCCGGTCTTGCCCGGCACAAAATCTCCGTTGCCGACGAAGATCGTGTCCGGGTCGTCGGCTTTGACGGCCACCCCACGACAGTAGGAGATCTGGTCTTTTTCGTAAAAACGCGGAAAGCCGTGCAGCGCCCAGTTTTGTCCCTCGTTGGGACTGGACCAGACCCCGTCCGGCGTGGAAACCAGCACTTTCGGCTCCGGCCCATTGCTGATCGTCAGGCCGTGGACATCCTGGTTGAGGACGCTGTCACCCAAGTCCGGCAAGCGCTCCCAGCTCTCCCCACCGTCCTGGCTGCGATACACGCCGTCGATCTCGACCCCGACCCAGATCGTCTTGGAATCCCGCGGGTCGAAGGTGATGTTGGTGATCTTGGGGGCGCCGGCCAGGCATTCCTTGGCCGTCTCGACCGCAGCCTGCTCCCAGGTCTGGCCGCCGTCTTTGGTGTGGTACACGGCCGGCGGCTTGGTGCCGGCCCAGACTTCGTTCGGATCGTCCGGGCTGACCGCCACCGACCAGATCTGCTTGCCGTACATCGGTGACTCAATATAGTTCCAGCTGGCGCCCCGGTCGTCGCTGCGATAGAGGCCGGCCTCGGAGCCGGCGTAGAGCTGGTTCGGGTTGTGGGGCGAAACGGCCAGGGCCCGGATTTGGATTTCGCCGGGCTCGTCGTCAAAGGGCAGCTTCATTTTGCTTCTGCGCCAATTGTCCCCGCCGTTTGAGCTGTACCACACGCCAGCCCCAACCGTTCCCACACAGATGGTAAAGTCTTTTGCCATGGCTCGTCCCTCCTTATTCGTCACTACGGTCTGTATAGCATCGTCCGGGCTGGAAATGCCAGCGTGGCCCGGGCGGCCGACGACGTCGCCCGCCCATCAATCTTCTTGTGCTTTTTGTGACCGAAATCGGGTCAGCAGCCCTGCACTGAGCCGGCGGAGCTGGTCCATGACCGCCGGCGGGGGGCACAGCGGAATCAGGTTGAGGTGGGTCACCCCGGCTTCGACATAGCGTTCGATGGTCGCCAGACACTCGGCAACCGAGCCCAGCGCGCAGTACTTGGCGGCCAGATGGGCGAAGTCCTGGTTGTACTCGGTTGACAGGTAGCGAATGGCCTCGTGTTTGGCCTGCTCGTAGCTCGGCGCCAGGCAGAAATACAGCACAATGCCGCCGCTGAAGCCGGTTTTGGGCGTGTCGCGTTTGTGCCAGTGAGCCAAGGCGATGTCGAAGCTGGTCCGAAACCGCTCTGGGGTAACAAAATAGGCAAACCAGCTGTCGCCGTAGCGACCCGCCCGGGCCAGGGCCGCCTCCGAGCGCCCGCCAACCCAGATAGGCGGGCGTGGCTGCTGGAGCGGCTGCGGCTGCATGACTGCCCCGTCCAGTTGAAAGAAGCGGCCGCTGAAGCCGGCCGGTGTCCTGGTCCACAGGGCGGTGATGGCTTCGAGCGCCTCGTTGGCACGTCTGCCCCGTTCACGCAGCGGAATACCGCAGGCCGCATACTCGGGCTGAAACTCTCCGCCCAGGCCAACCCCGAGCAGCGCCCGCCCGTTCGAGAAGTGGTCGAGCGTGGCGATGGCCTTGGCCACCAGGGTCGGGTTGCGCAGCGGTAGCAGCAGGACGCCGGTGCCGAGTTGGATGCGCCTGGTGCGGGCGGCAAAGGCGCCCAGGGCGGTAAACGGGTCAAGCACCGGGCTGTGCCACAACACATGGTCGCGGTAGAGCAGCACATCAAAGCCCAGCCGCTCGATTTCCTCGGCCCAGTCACACAGGACCGATCCGGACACCAGCCCGGCGCCAAACGATCCCAGGGTCGTCCCAAAGGTCAGCTCAGGCATATCATTCCAGAAATTCGGGTGTCTCGCGGGTCAGAATGCGGACGATGGCCTCCAGATGCGAGCGGGCCTGTTGGCGCTCGGTCTCGAACTGCCTCCGGGTGCGCAGACAGACCTCGTCGGCAATGCGTTTGAGCGCTCCCCCGGTTGACTGCGCCAGGACCTGAATCATGCATGCCCGCTCCAGGTAGTACAGATCGTCAAACGCGGTGGCTACGTCCGGGCCGGTAACGACCACCCCGTGGTTGGCCAGAAAGACGACCTTGTTGTTGACCAGCTTGGTGCTGATTCGCTGTCCCTCGGCCTCGTCCAGGGCTAGGCCGTTGTACTCGGGCTCGTAGGCCACCCGCCCGTAAAAGCGCAGCGACTGCTGGCTGATCCACTCCAGACGACCGCCATCGAGCGCACACAGCGCTGCGGCGTAGGGCATGTGGGTGTGCAGCACGCAGGCGGCCGACGGGTGGTTGCGATGAATACGGGAGTGAATGAAAAAGGCGGTCGGTTCGGTCGGCCGGTGGCCTTTGACAATCCGGCCGGCCGCATCGACGGTGAGCAGATCGCTGACCCGCAACTCGGACCAGTGCAGACCCTGGGGGTTGAGCAGAAAGCGGTCGGTGGTCCCGGGCACGGCCAGACTGAAGTGATTGCAAATGCCCTCGCTCAGCCCCAGCCGGTCGGCCCAGCGCAGGGCGGCGGTCAGGTCGATTTTGGCCTGCCGTAGCTGTTCGGCCTGGGTGCTGTGTGTTGTCATGCGCCGGGCTCTTGTGTGACCAGGAAGACCGGGTCGCCGACCCGGACCGTGCCGGGCGTCTCAATGGCGGCAAACACCCCGAGCTTGTTACGATGCTGCTGGGCGACCGTGCGCAGAATGCGCATATCACGCTTGAGGTCGGTCTGTTGGTGGGTCGTCATCACACACCGCAGGGCCGGCTGGAGCTGGACGATCCTGACCTGCCCACCGACTTCCAGGCTGCCCTCAAGCCAGCCGTCCTCAACAAAGCCGTCCTGGCCGGGGTCGGTCTCAACCAGAATGTTGGGCCGGAAACGGCGCGCGTCGAGTTGGGCGTCGTCGCCGATCAGCCTCTCTACATGGGCCAGGCTGCCGCTGGCCAGGACGTGGATGCTGGCCGAGTCAAAAAAGGTGCCGGGTGGCAGGGGAAAAAAGTCGGGCAGGGTCGTGGCGCCCAACTCCGGAGCCGCCTGCTCAACCGTCAGGTCACCGAAAACGGTCGTTGGATCAATCTCGGCCTTGTTGCGCTGCTCGCTCTGGGCGCGTTCGAGCACGACCTGGCGGCCCAGCGCGTCGGACAGCACGGCCGAGGCATCGGCGGCCTGGACCTGCACCCGCCGACCGTCCGGCAGGCTGATGCTGAGCGGGGCCAGCTCCTCGGCCGTGGGCGGGCTGTCATAGCGGGCCGAGAACTCGAACAGGCGAGCCCACTTCTTGGCCGTCATCACCCGGCCGTTGGCTTCCCGCAGGGCATAGGCCCGGTCCCCGACCACACCCGTGGCGCTGATGTCAAGCTCGTCGAGCCGTTCTCCCAGCATGGATTTCACCGGATAGCGAAACAAGTCTTTGACCACGCCAATCTGCGTTCTGTCCATGTGTGCTTCTCCCTTCCTCGCCAGACTGCTTAGGATTTCTTCGCGCGGCGGCGGTCGGTGCCAACCCAGCCGGTTTGTGACACGTCGAACATCACGCCGTCCGGCCCGCTATAGCGCACCTCGGCGTTGCCGTGGCGGCCACTGTCCAGGCCCATGCCCAGCGCCTGGTTGATGTCCTCGCGGGGGCTACCGCCGGCCGCCGCCAGTTTCTGAGCGATGTCTTCCAGGTTTTCGACCTCAAAGCCGATGTGGTGGATGCCGCTCCAGTTTTTGCCCCGCTCGGCGCCGGCGACCTGATCGTTCTTGAAATCCAGAATCGCCAGATTGATCGTCCCGTCGGTCAGAAACGCGCCCGATACAATCGGTGTATCGATGCTGGACAGCTGGGTCATGCCAAACACCTCAACGTAAAACTTGGCCGTCTCCTCCGCATTCTGGGTCGCTATCGCAATATGTCTGAGCTTTGCCATAGGGTCCTCCTTGTGACTGGGCTAGGGTGTTTCATCCGTGCCGTCAAGCAGCGGCCCGTCCGCCGCCCAGCAGAGCCGCACAGTCTGCTCCAATTCCTGGGGATAGGCAAAGCCGTGGGCGTCCGCCAGGCTTCTGCCCACGCTGCCGACTTCGTCCCGGACCAGACGAATCCAGCCCAGGATATCCCGGCGGGAGGCCAGAGAAGCACC
>JAGWBB010000127.1:0-439 GCA_021296095.1 Desulfurellaceae bacterium
TCACCCCAAACCTTGATTGTCAGACTGAGACCCGTCTTGCCCCGCCCGTAGATCTCCGCCGTACAGTCCGTAGAAGTATAGGTCTCAGTCAGTCTACCCGTTGCATCGACATCCATCGAGACTTGGTGAGGGAGCTGCCGCCCCCTTCAACCCCCCCGACGCGGGGCCGCCCGCGCCGCCTGGAGGCACAAGCCGAGCACTGACAGCCGCGCAACCTGGGTGCAGGTCCGCTGCACAGCCATCGAGCGGGCCGCCTGACAAGCCAAGGCGAAGGCGGGGCCGCCGGCGTCCCATATCGGGAACGGCGCGCGTCACTGCACGTTATAGACGTTGCCCGCGTTGCCGCCGGTGATCAGAGCCCGCTCCTCGCCCGTCAGGCCGTCGAAAAACTCGTCGATCTTCTGCAGGGACACCGGCCAGGTGGCTTCCCGGTGGGGAT
>JAGWBB010000127.1:531-2622 GCA_021296095.1 Desulfurellaceae bacterium
TCGTTCTTGAAGCGGGGCTGCTTGTCGCCGCCCAAGTGATTCGTACAGCTCGGCGTCATGGGGTGCACCGCCACGCGTCAGACCAAGTCACTAAGTGCCGCCCGGGGAGCCACCGCCTGGATCGGAGAGCGCGCGTAGTCCCGGACGTTCCGTGTGACGATGAGCCGCGCGCTGCAGGTACGCGCGGCCGCCACCTGCAGCGCGTCCTCGAAGTCCGCCATCGGCAGAGCCGCTGCGTATCGGAGGGCCTCGGTGCTCGTCGCAGCCACCGCTACGAAGCGGGTCAAGTCGACGAGAAAATCACGGGTACTTCCCCCACCGCGCGACGGGGCGACGATGTAGTAGAAGTTCGACACTGTGTGCCACGCGATGCAGGCGCTCTCAGCACCGTGCTCAATCCGGTCCAGGAGTTCTGAAGCCGGGCCGGCGTGCGGGTGCCGGTCGAGGGCGATGTCGATGAGGATATCCGTATCCAGGAGGATCATTGCAAGTACTTCTTCGCCAGGGCGTCGTATCGTGGATCGTCACGCTCCGCAGCCCGAAACTTGCCCCGCCAGCGTGCGACGAAGGACGGCGCGTGCCCGCTCGCCACCTCTCTGAGCGACTGCTCAATGAGTGCCGACAGCGACACGCCCCGGGACCGGGCGTAGCGCTTGGCGCGCGGGAGGAGGTCAGCGTCTACGGTGATGGTGAGCTTTTGCTTCATCGTGAGAAACGTCCCTTCTTTCAGTATACTGATTCTATAAAGGAGTATACGTATCTATGCCTGCGGTTCAAGACTCTCTGCGTGGCGACAACGGCCCGCTCGGGCTGCCCCCGACTGATAACGGGCAAAGGGTCAACCTTGGCCTGGCCCCTGGCAAGCCGAGTCGTTGACCCGCAGATACTCGTCGATGAATTTATCCGCGAGTTGTGAGACCCGGGAGAGAATGTCGTCCGTCTCCCCCCAGCCTACTGCCCCCGTCTCCCAGGTACTGGCGGCACCATGGTGGCCGCTTATACGATCAAGAACTTGCTTCGTGAACTGTAAGCTTACATCAACCGCCGTGCCCCCAGGTCCAGATTGCGTGTTAATTTTCACGTAGAGATACGGATAGGGCCGGCTACTCCCGCGATAGAGGCGTGCAGCACGTAGCCTGCTGCGTGCCGCCGTTGCGATGGCCTCGCGTGATCGCCCAGGTACTCGACGAGCAAATCTATTGGCTTGCAGGCATTCCATAGCTCAACGCGGTCCATGGAGCTAACATCCTCAGCACCGACCGGCGTAGTGGCGGTCAGGACGAGAAGGGCGACTATCGGACCTCTCACAAGCCGCAGGGAAGGGTGTTTCATAGCGGGCCATTCCGCCCGATAACGGGCAAAGTGTTAAGTTTGGGCGCCGCGGTCGAGCAGCTGGCTGATTACCACCAAGTTGTCGTTGTGCCGCGCCGCCGCGTGCAAGGGCGTCTCGCCGCAAGGGCGTCTCGCCGAACTGGGTCCGTGCGTTGGGATGGGCGCCGTGGTTGAGCAGGAGGGCGACTACCGCCGGGTCTGGGTTCTTCTCCACCGCCACGTGCAAGGGGGTCCAGCCGTGCTCGTCCTGCACGTTGGGATAGGCGCCGTGGTCAAGCATCGCTTGGACGGCGGCCGGGGTCGCCTGGGCCATCCAGTCCGCGTCGAGCAGCAGGCGTCGGCGTATCGAGAATCCTCCTTCTGCGTCGCATTATAGGCCGAGCCGGGTCTGGTACCTATCCTGGCCCGGTAGGGGTTTGCCCCGCCCGTCGGTCCATGCCATGAAGCACACAGAAACGAATATTTGGGCAACCTACCCGATATATCGACATCCATCGGGACTTGGTGAGGGAGCTGCCGCCCCCTTCAGCCCCCCGACACGGAGCCGCCCACGCCGCCTGGAGGCACACATGCCGAGCACTGACCGCCGCGCAACCTGGGTGCAGGTCCGCTGCACAGCCGCCGAGCGGGCCGCCTGACAAGCCAAGGCGGGGCCGCCGCCGTCCCGCGTCGGGAACGGTGCGCATCACTGCACGTTATAGACCTTGGCCGCGTTGCCGCCGGTGATCAGGGCGCGCTCCTCGCCCGTCAGGCCGTCGA
>JAGWBB010000127.1:2738-8456 GCA_021296095.1 Desulfurellaceae bacterium
ATGCGGACATTTCTCCGCCAGAAGTCGCTGGGCAGCATGTCGTTCTTGAAGCGGGGCTGCTTGTCGCCGCCCAAGTGATAGGTGAAGTCGGCAAACTCCTTGTAGGTCCAGTCCATGCGGTTCAAGAAATACGGCACGAAGCCGGTGTCATACTCAACCGCGACCACATACAGCTGGGGGTGGCGCTCAAACACGCCCGAGAAGATCATCTCACCGATTGCCCGGCGGACGTAGAAATCGGTCGTGGCCAGAAAGTCAATCGGCTTGAAGGCGACGTTGACCTGGAGCCCTGTTTCGTCTACACCCGTCCGTCCGTCCGCGCCAACCTCCTGCTCGCCGATAAACCGCGCGACCTCGGGCTGCTGAGCCGAGGCCGGTCCCATCTGGCCGTAGATCGGCTGGGGTCGCCAGGACTGGATGTGGAGGCCGAGCGGCATGCGCAGCGCCTCGGCGGCCTCCCAGAACGGTTCGTACAGCTCGGCGTCATACGGCCGGTGGGGTTCGGGATAGGTCGGAATCTGGGCCGCGGCCAGCCCCATCCGATGACACCGCTCCAGCTCTTTGACGCTCTCCTCGATATCGTCCAGCAGGATCATGGCCACGCCCCTGAGGCGGTTCGGGTCCTCGGAGCAGAACTCGGCGATCCAGTCGTTATAGGCCTGAAAAATTGCGCGCAGCAGCGGGCTGTTGGGCCGTTTGAAAAAGATCAGGCCGACGCTGGGGTAGATGACCGAGGCGTGGATGCCGTCCAACTCGTTGTCTTTGAGGAATGCCTTGGGCTGATAGGCGCCGGGCATGACCGCGTCCCAGCGCCGGGTCGGCGCCGCGTCCCAGTCCTCGGCGCTCAGCTTGCCGAACTGTTTGCCCTCATAGAGCTGGTTGCGGTACTGGGCCTGGACCAGGGTGCTGGCCGCCGGCTGGATGAATTCGTTGCCGATCCACCACTCGTCCAGGACCTTGCCGTGGACCATGTGGGGAACCTGGTCCTTATACTTGGCCGGGGCGCGGCTGGTCCACAGATCGGGCGGTTCAACAATATGGCTGTCGGCCGAAATGACCTTGTGCGTCGCTGGCATGACGCGCCTCCTTTTTGAACGGATCGCTGTTGCGGAGCGGTGTACGATCTAAACGTTTCCAGATAACAATTGCAATATACCGCCAACCTCAGCACGGAGTCCGGCCATGCCTAGCGAATTGCTCAACCTGTTTGACTACCGCGCCCGCGCCCGGGAACTCATGCCCAAGACGGTCTGGGACATGGTCCATCACGGGGCCTTTGACGAAGTCACCACCCGACGCACCCGCCCGGCCTTCGAGTCCATTCTGCTCAGGCCCAGGATGCTCCGCAATGTGGCCAACCGCGATACCACAACAACCGTCCTGGGCCACACCATCGCCTGTCCGGTCATGCCCGCCCCACCCGGCCAGCACCAGTACGCCCACCCGGACGGCGAGTTGGCCACCGCCCGGGCGGCGGCGGCGGCCGGCACACTGATGGTGCTGAGCCATTTCTCCAACTCCAGCCTGGAAGAAGTCGCCGCAGTCACGGACGGGCCGCGCTGGTTTCAGCTGTACGTCTACCCGGACCGGGAGTACACCAGGGACTGTATTCAGCGCGCCGAGGCGGCCGGCTATTCGGCCCTGGCCCTGACGGTCAGCGTACCGAGCGGGCCGGGGGCGGTGCTGGCCCGAGAGACAGAAACCCGCAACCGTTTTCCGTATCCAGATATGCCCCAGGGCAATCTGATGAAAAAAGGCCCCGACGGCGTAGCGCGCCTGCTGCCCGTTCTGGCCGATTTCGATCCGGCCCTGACCTGGTCGAGCCTGGACTGGATTCGCTCGGTCACGTCGCTGCCGATTGTGGTCAAGGGTCTGATGAGCCCGCACGATGCCGGCCTGGCGGTCGATAATGGCGCGGCCGGCGTCATCGTGTCGAACCACGCCGCACGGCTGTTCGACGGCCCGATCACCACGGTTGAGGCTCTGCCGGCCGTGGTCGACGCGGTTGGCGGGCGGTGTGAGGTCTACCTCGACGGCGGGATCTGGCGCGGCATCGACGTGCTCAAGGCGCTGGCCCTGGGTGCCCGCGCCTGCCTGATCGGCAAGCCGCTGTTCTACGCCCTGGCCGTGGCCGGCGAGGAGGGGGTGCGCCACATTTTTGAAATTCTCAGAAACGAACTCGACTTTGCCATGGCCATGTGTGGAGTCAGAACGATTGGTGATATCGACCCCAGCCTGGTGACCCGACCGCAGCTCCAGACCGTCTGAGTCCGCCTTTCGCCCGCTTGGGGAGCCCGCCTATGTTTGAAGAACACGGTCTACTGAACCTTCTACTGAACCTGCACGACTTCGAAGCCCGTGCCCGAACAGTCATGCGCAAGAGCATATTCGACATGGTCGATGGCGGCTTCAACGACGAGATTACCTATAAGCGAACCCGACCCGCCTTTGACTCGGTCGGTCTCATCCCGCGCTATCTCAAGGATGTCAGCCAGGTCGATACCTCGACCGAGCTGCTGGGACAGCGGATCAGCCTGCCGGTCCTGCCCGCCCCGTCAGCGCCACAGATCGGCGCCCATCCCGACGGGGATCTGGCCACCTGTCGGGCGGCCGGTGCCGTCGGCACGATCGAGATTGTGAGCCACGGCTCGGACTTCACCATTGAGGAAGTCACCGCCGCAGCCGGCGGTCCGGTGTGGTGCAACATCTTCATGCTCAAAGACCGGGACTACATGCGCCAGTACGTGCGGCGGGCCGAAGCCGCCGGCTGCACGGCCCTGTGCTGGACCATCGACACGCCAAGCCTGGACATGCTGAAGGAACAGATGCTGCGCAATCCCGACCCGCAGCTGGAAACCCTCGGCCGCTGGGCCAATCTGGTCCGCACCGAGCCCGACGGCAGCCAGATCAAACTGGACTTCATGCAGCAGATTGACCCGGCCGCAACCTGGCACGACCTGGACTGGCTGCGCTCCATCACCGCCCTGCCGATTGTCGTCAAGGGCGTGCTGCGGGCGGACGACGCGCAGCTGTGCGTCAGGCACGGGGCGAGCGGGATTGTCGTGTCCAACCACGGGGCGCGGCTGGTGGACGGGATGATTACCGCCATTGAAGCCCTGCCCGAGGTGGTAGACGCGGTGGGAGACCGCTGCACGGTCCTGATGGACGGCGGGATCCGCCGCGGCCTGGATGTCTTCAAGGCACTGGCCCTGGGAGCCACAGCGGTCCTGATCGGTCGGCCGATCTGGTACGGCCTGGCGGTCGGCGGACAGGCCGGTGTGGAACAGGTTTTTCGTATCCTGCAACGCGAGCTGGCCTATGCCATGACCATGGCTGGAGTGGCAAAGGTCGAGGACTGCAACCGCGAGCTTGTCGTCAGAGTCCCGACCTTATACGAGGCGGGCGGATTTGCCGCCCAGTGGACACGGGACCGAGGGCTGTAAGTCCCACCTCTTTCTCCTCAGGGGCAAGGCCCGACAGTCTTGTAGCAAAGAGGGAGAGGGGAGAAATCCTTGGCTTTTTGCTGACGGTATAGAACAAGAAATCCTCGCGATGTGGGTACAGACACTTATCAGTGGTGTGGGGCTCATTGCGATCCTTGTGGGCTTGGTACGGATGAAGGAACCCGGCGCACGGCGAGATCGAGAAATTGATGAACGGGCCGCTGCGTTCAGAAAACAGGGCGCAGCGTTGGAGGATCAGGGCACAGTCTTGAGAGCATCCACCCAGGCGTTGGCCGAGCTGTTGCGGCGCACCGCCTAGCCGCCACTCACCCACTCAGGCCGTTCCAGCTGATAACGCGCAAAGTGTCAAGCTTGGGCAGAGAGTAAGGAAGACAGGGCCGTGCTCAGTGTCGGGCTGGGGGGAATTTTCTCGGCATGGCTGCCCGCACTCAGAGCGGGTCGCTGTAGGTGAGACAGGGCAACCGTTCTCAAACTGAGATACCACTGGCGGTCGTCGCGTCTTGACTTGTTTTGGCCCGGGATTCTAGAGTGCGGCAGGCAAAGGAGGACGACGCGATGCCCATGCGTGACAATCAGCTCAAGAAAAAGCTCACATCCGGCGGCGTGGTCCTGGGGACGGCGCTGCTGGAACTCCGGGGACGGGGAGCGATCTATCCGCTGGCCGAGGCGGGCATGGAGTTTGTGTTCATCTGTAGCGAGCATTCCGCGCTCAATCTGGAGTCGGTTGTGGATATGGTCGCCCACGCCCATGCCGCAGGCATTGCGCCTATCGTGCGTGTCCCCGACCTCGAATACCAGGCCGTGACCCGCCTGCTCGACGGCGGCTGCCAGAGCCTCATCCTGCCCCACGCCAGAACCGGGGACGATATCCGTCGCTTCATCGAGTACGCCAAGTACCATCCCCAGGGACGGCGGGGCATGGCCATCTACGGCGGAGCGAGCACCAATTATGCCGAGGTCGATCAGCTCACCGCCATGGAGCACGCCAACGCCAACACCCTGCTGGGGCTGGTCATCGAAACCCGGGAAGCCATCGACAATATCGAGGACATGCTGATTCCGGGCATCGATCTGGTCCTGGTCGGCCATCAGGATTTGAGCCAGAGCCTGGGCATTCCCGGCCAGTACAGCCACCCCTCGATGACCGAAGCCACCCACAAGGTCCGCAGCCTGTGCCAGGCACGCGGTATTGCGACCGCTGGCGTGCTGGGCCAGCCCGACCAGATCAAAGCCGCCATAGACGGCGGAGCCCAGTTTCTGATGTATGGCGCCGACGTGGTGTTCTTACGCGAAGCGGCCAAGCGCGCGGTCGAGGCCCTGGCCGCAGTCCAATCCTAGTCAGCTACAAGGAGGAAAGCATGGCAGTCGAGAAAGTTGACGCGAAAGTCGAAGCCCTGATTGATCTGAACGCCGAGATTGAGTGGTTGGGCGAGGGCTACGGCGGGTTTGACGCAGACGGCAAGATTCGGGGCGTGGCCGAAGGCCCGGTGTGGTGGCAGGCCGGCGGCTGGTGGAACGAGGGCGGCTTTCTGCTGTTCAGCGATAACGCCACCAACAAGCGCTACAAGTGGCAGGAAGGCCAGGGGGTGAGCCTCTACAAAGAGCCCACCAACGATGCCAACGGCCTGACCCGCGACCGTCAGGGCCGGCTCATCGCCTGCGAGCACGCCAGCCGTCAGGTCACCCGCGAAGAGCTGGACGGCAGCATCACCGTCGTGGCCAACAACTACCGCGGCCAGCGCCTGAACCGCCCCAACGATGTGGTGGTCAAGTCCGACGGGGCGATCTATTTCACCGATCCGGTCACCCTCGGCGTCGAGCCCGAACTCGACATCGCCGGCGTGTACCGCGTGTCGCCCGACCTGGGCCAGATCAACCTGCTGGTGCGGGACTTTGTGTTACCCAACGGCCTGGCCTTCTCGGTCGACGAGAAGACGCTGTACATCAACGACTCCATCAGACGCCACATCCGGGCCTTTGACCTCGACGCCATGTGGGACTCGGGCATGCTGAATTTGGCCTCCGACCGGGTCTTCTGCGACATGAGCGCCGACCCCCGCCCGGGCGTCCCGGACGGCATGAAGGTCGATGTCGAGGGCAACGTCTACTGTACCGGCCCGGGCGGCATCTGGATTATGGATTCCTCGGGCGCGCACCTGGGCACGATTCCGAGCGGCGGCAAGCATGTCACCAACGTGTGCTTTGGCGGAGACGACTGGCAGACGCTGTACCTGACCACCTTTGGCGAGATGGG
>JAGWBB010000127.1:8762-13311 GCA_021296095.1 Desulfurellaceae bacterium
GCACTGAACTTAAAAGAACAGGCGACTCTTATCCATTGATGTTATTATCTTGATACGTTAATATGTGCCGGTGAGGCGATTCAAAGACAGGGATACCGAACGAGTCTTTCACGGACAGCCCGTTCGTCGCCTGCCAGCCGACCTGCAACGTCGAGCCCGGATGCGGCTTCAGCGGGTGCTCGCGGCGGCCGTGCTGTCCGACCTTCGTCTCCCACCGTCTCACCGTCTCGAAGCCCTGAAGGGCGACCGGAAAGGTTTCCACAGCATCCGTATCAACGACCAATGGCGCGTGTGCTTTTGCTGGACAGAGCAAGGTGCAATGGAAATTGAAATGACTGACTATCACTGAGGAAGAGACGATGACCCTTCCCGACTTGATCCATCCTGGCGAACATTTGGCGGAGATTCTCGACGAACTCGGGATCAGCGCTCAGGCAATCCATACCTCGCCGCGCCGCATCAATGAGATCGTCCATGGACGCCGGTCCATCACGGCAGACACAGCCCTGCGCATCGGACAGGCTCTCGGCATGACACCGGAGTTCTGGATGAACTTGCAAAAACTGTACGATCTCGACCGTGCCCGCGCCTCAACCAAGGTTGATGACATCGAACCCCTCGTTGCAGCACGCTGACTCACATCACCTCATGATGTGGAACAGGAAGCCGTGCCGACCTGGGACGGTCACTCCAGGGCAGCCGGCCGTCAGTCAGCCTGGGACGGAAGGCCGAGGACGTAGTCCAGTTCGTCCACAATCCTCAGCTTTCCGGCCCAACGCAGCAGATACGACCGGTTCAGGCTGACGCGGTTGCGTTCCACGACCCTGATCGCGTCATCAAAGTCCCGGTCCCGGCCGACCTTGAGCTTCATCAGAATCAGGTCCTCTGGAGCGGAAACCCACAAGACATGTCCGGCAAAGGTCTCCCGGCGGCGGCGGCGCAGGACGTTACGATCATGGGCATCGCGGGGGCGAAGAAAGTCGACGTGCAGATTTTCCAGCCGACAGCGGACCATCAGGCCGCGCAGCAGCGGGTTCAGCTCCAGAAATTGGTCCTGGGGCTGGAGGCCGCGCTCGGCTCCCAGGCTGATCAGCGTGTCAAACTGAGACCGACGGCCACCGACCAGCAGGTCGATATCAAGCGTCGCTCGACCGACACCCCACACATTTCCGGCAAAGCCGCCGATGACCGCATAGGGAAGCGGAACCAGACGGAACAGCTCGTGCAGCAGCAGAAAAGCCCGATCAACGATGTCGGCCATGGCGAAACGAGCGCCTCGGATGCTGGTGTTCAAACCGGGTGCGCTCGCACAGGTAGCGCGTCATCCGGTCTCGGAGTTCAGTCTGCGAGGCCGCGGGGTATTGACGCCGGAACGAGTCTTCAAACGCCTCAAGCCCTTTGACGATCAGCGCCTTGAGCAGCGCGTCGTGTTGGGCCGACCGGGGCAGAGCGTGAAGGCGGCGGGTTTTTCGTGTGCGCGTGCCTTGTGCCATATCGCTCTTTTCTATCAGGAGACACGTCCGGTTCCGGGTAGCTCGTCGATACGCACGGCGCCACCGGCCACCACATCCAAGGTGACGCGGCTGCCGGCCAGGAGAGACATGCCGATCAACGGTCCCCCGTCAGACTGGAGAGCAAGCACCTCTCGCTCATGTCCATGCCAGGAGACCGTTGCGAGGTAGACATCTAAAATCACAACATTGCCGTCGCCCAATGTCGCACGACGATTGCCGACAAATGGAAGTCTGAGATCGTGAATTCTCTTTTTTGGCAACGTCAAATACCCGTTAAACCCTGTATCAATAACGACCTCAGTCCGTTGGGGCTGCTGGCTTGGCCCTGACACGTCTAAGTCAATCGTCGCTTCACGATCCGGAGAAACCTTGCCAGAAATCATACGGCCTACACCGTGAAACGCCCGCCCAACTGATATGCCGTGGGATAACCGATGCGCAGGCCATACAGAATCGCCTGAGGGCGCTTGGCTATCGCCCGTTTTGTCGCCAGGAGGTCGTCTCGGTCTATTTCATACGCACCTGTTTCAATGTCCACGACTAAGAACTCTCCTTTGTGTTCAACTTCGACCTTCGCACGAATACGTTCTTGGTAAATTTTTTCACCGCACGCTGACACTTCCTCGGGCGTATAATCGGCGTATGGCATAGCGGCTCTCCTTCTTTACATAGCCTTCCTGAACAGTCCCGCGTATTGTACCGCTGCAACCTTAATGTTGGAATGGGGAACAGCAAAGGAGGCCGCCATGTCAGAACCCACCGCATCCGCGATGCTCGAAGAACTGCGCCAGTACGACACCCCGTCCATCACCAACGTCGTGGCCACCTATCCCGACAGCCAACACTGTCTGGGTCTGTACAACCCGTGGACCGAAAACTGGTACACGGACACCTCCATCCGCTGCATGTACCCGGAGTTGGGCCGCACGGTCGGCTATGCGGTCACGTGTGTCTTCGGCCTGCCCGACCCCAACTACTCGCGGCTGTCCTTTCTGGACGTGGTTGACGCCCTGGACGCCTCGCCCAAACCGACGGTGCTGATCCTCCAGCAGAAATTCCCGCCCCAGCTGGCCAACAAGGTCGGGCTGGCCGGCAGCATCATGACCACGGCGATGCAGGCGGTCGGCTGTGTCGGCGTTATCTCCAACGGCCCGTCACGCGACATCGACGCCATCCGGCCGCTGGGCTTTCAGTACATGCTGAGCGGGGTGAGCGCCGGACACGGGACCATGGCCGTGCAGGCCGTCAACGTCCCGGTCAGCGTCGCCGGCATGGACGTTGCCCCGGGCGAGCTGATCCATATGGACGAGAATGGGGCGTGTAAATTCCCGGCCGACCAGTTGGCCGCCGTCCTGACCAAGGTCCGCAGCCTGCTGGCCGAAGAGGACGTGCGTATCGCCGCCCTGCAGAAAGCCACCAACGCGGCCGAAGTCCGGGCTGCCTTCAGCGGCCAGAGCTATGCGGCCGACAAAGAGCCGCGCTCCTAGCGGGTCTTCCGCACGCCGCCGGTCGGCGCTATACAGGCCATGGGAAAAGGAGGGACCCAATGCTGAATCCCTACCGGGTGCTTGACCTGACAACCGAGCGGGGTCTGCTGTGCGGCCAGATTCTGGGCGATCTGGGCGCCGATGTGATCAAAGTCGAACCCCCGGGCGGTTCACCGGCCCGCCGGCTGGGACCGTTCTACCAGGACCGACCCGATCCGAACGCGTCGCTGTTGTGGTGGGCGTACAACCGCAACAAACGCAGCATTAGCCTGGACATCACCACCGGCGAAGGCCGGGATATTCTACGCCGGCTGGTCACAAGCGCCCACTTCTTTATCGAGTCCGATATGCCCGGCGCGCTGGCCGAACTCGGCCTGGGCTACGCCGAGCTGGCGGCCGACAACCCCGGCCTGATCTATGTGTCGATCACGCCCTTCGGCCAGGACGGTCCCAAGGCCAGCTATGCCGACAGCGACCTGGTCATCCTGGCGGCCGGCGGTCCGCTGGTGCTGACCGGCGACGATGATCGCCCGCCGGTCCGGCTCAGCGTGCCCCAGGCGTATCCCCACGCCAGCGCGGCCGCCGCCGCAGCGGCCATGATCGCCCTGTACGAATCTCTGCGCTCCGGTCAGGGCCAACACCTCGATATCTCGGCTCAACAGGCGGTCGCCCAGGCCACCCAGTCCACCCTGCTGGCGGCTCCCCTGGGCGACGCCGACTCGCGGCGTATGTCGGGCGGGGCCAAGCTGGGTGACATTCCGATTCGCCTCGTCTGGCCGGCCAAGGACGGCCATGTGGCGATTACCTATCTGTTTGGCTCGGCCATCGCCCACTTTACCCAGCGCCTGATGGACTGGATGTGCGAAGAGGGCTTTTGCGACGAGGCCACCCGCGACCAAGACTGGGTCGGCTACGGTGGCTATCTGTTCGGCGGTAGCCAGGAGGCGATTGACGACTACCTCGGCCTGACCCAGCTGGTGGAACGCTTCACCACCACCAAGACCAAGGCCGAGCTGCTGGACGGCGCGCTTGAGCGCGGCCTGCTGATCGCGCCCATCACCACCACCGAAGAAGTCGTCGAGAGCCCCCAGCTGGCCGCCCGCGAGTACTGGCAGACGCTGGAGCATCCAGAGCTGGGGCAAAGCTTCAGCTACCCGGGACCGTTCGCCAAGTTCAGCGCCTCCCCAATCGCCTATCGACGCCGACCGCCGACGATAGGCGAACACAACACCGAGATTTATCGCGACGAACTCGGCTTCAGCCAACAGCAGCTGGCCGAGCTGAGATCGCGGGGGATTATTACATGACACACACCGATGCACTGGCCGGGGTCAAAATCCTCGACTTCATGTGGGCAATCGCCGGGCCGGCCTCGACCCGCATACTGGCCGATTACGGCGCGACCGTTGTGCGGCTTGAGAGCACCACCCGTTTTGACGCAGTGCGGACCGTCGGGCCGTTTCAGGGTGGCAAGCCGGGGCTTGAGAACGCCGGCCTGTTCTACAATATGAACGCCGGCAAACTGCCGGTTACCCTGGATCTGTCCAA
>JAGWBB010000128.1:0-937 GCA_021296095.1 Desulfurellaceae bacterium
CGCCGGGCTGACAAGCCTCGTGGGGCGCGCCGCTCATGGCAATCTCGCCGATATTGCCGGCCTTGATGCCGGTGTTGCCAATACCGACGGTGATTTCCTTGACCATGATGTCGGTCAGCTCTTCGATACTCTTGGCGGCGATTTCGGGCGGATGCGAGAACTGCACGTACCAGCCCGTGGACGCCACGATATTGAGGCCGGTCGCCCGGGCGATCTTCTGCAGGGCGGCCGGATCGCGTCCCATGCCGGGCAGGTCGACGTCGATGAGGGTCTGGCCGCCGGCGAACTGGTACTCGGCCGCCTCTTGAACAGCCAGGTCGAGGTCGTCCTGGACCAGGTTATCTTTGAACAGCATCGCATTCCGGCGCACCTGACCCAGGTTCTGCATGGTGATTTTGCGCTCGCTCAGTCCCCTGAGCACGCCCGAGTCCGGCGGCTGGTGCCAGCACATGATGTCGATCGTCAGATGCACGTGGGACATGGTGCCGCCGATCTGGTCGGCGTCAATCGGCCCCAAGACGGTATTGAGTGTTGCCATTGCTGCCCTCCTTTGCTGTCAACGGTCCGGCCGTCACAATCGGAGTACGGCCTACACCTGCCGGGCGCGTTCCACAATCGGGGCCAGGCTCTTGACCGCTTCGACCCCGCTGCCCGTGGCGGCTGCCGCAGCCAGGACTACCAGCCGGCTCAGGCCGGCGTCCGCATAGGCCCTCATCGTATCAAGCGTCGGCCCGTCCCCCTGGGCCATGAGCAGGGTGGAAAACTCCAGGCTGTCCGGGTCGCGGCCGGCTTCCCTGGCCAGGCGCTTGATTTCGGGAATCGACTCGGCGGCCTGCTCAGGACTCAGATTGCCCGGACACCAGCCGTCGGCGTACTGGGCCACCCGCTTGACGGCGTATTTGGGATCGTGGGCGCCGAGCAGAATCGGCGGGTAGGG
>JAGWBB010000128.1:1057-7648 GCA_021296095.1 Desulfurellaceae bacterium
CCCATGATCTCGGCCTCTTCCGGAAACCAGCCCGCCCCCGCGCCAAGGATTACGCGGCCGTTCGAGTACAGGTCGAGCGTGGCCACCGCCTTGGCGGTGGTGATGGTGTCGCGTTCCGGTAGCAGGCAGATGCCGGTGCCGAGTTTGATGCGGCTGGTCGCCTGCGCCGCAGCCGCCAGGGCGACGAACGGGTCGGCCAGATGGGCGTAAAAGTCCGGCACCTTGCCGTCGGGCGAGCGGGGATAGTAGGTCGTATAGCTGGCCGGAATGACCAGATGCTCGGCCACCCAAAACGACTCAAAGCCGAGATTCTCAGCCGTCTGGGCAATCGCCCCCGGTTCACCCGAGTGTTCTGTCAGAAATGCCGAAACACCGATGCGCATACCTGCTCCTTTCTGCTTGGCCTGGATGTTGTCTGGCACGGCCAAGCCTAGCACAGCCGGACCAAAGCCGAGAAGAGGACGCCCCGCAGGTTTGTGTTGGCCAGACGCCTCGGTTATAGTCGGCCCATGTTACAGGCCGGTGGGGTGACGATTCATTTTTTGAACGCGGGCTTCTGGTATGACGACGGCGGCGCCCAGTTCGGCATCGTGCCGCGCGAGCTGTGGTCACGAGAAAAGCCGCCCAACGCCCGCAACCGGATCAAGATGAGTCTGACCTGCCCGCTGATCGTCTGCGGACAGGATGTGATCCTGGTCGATACCGGGATCGGCAACCGGCTGAGCGAACGTGAGGTTCAGATCTATACCCCCGACCCGGCCGACAGGCTGGTCAAGGGCTTGGACGCTCTCGGCCTGGCCCCCCAGGATGTGACCCACGTGGTCTTGTCGCACCTGCACTTCGACCACGTCGGCGGGCTGATCGACAAGACGGCCGAGGGCGAGGCGCGCCCGATTTTCAGCCAGGCCCAGGTCGTGATCCAGCGGGCCGAGTGGGAGCTGGCTACCCAGCCCCCGGACGAGCGTCTGGCTGCGGCCTACCGACACGCCCCGGAGTGCCTGCACCCGCTCAGGCGGGTCGAACTCCTCGACGGTGATACACAGCTGACGACCGAGGTCCGCACTGCGGTCTCGGGCGGGCACACGGCCCCGCACCAGTGCGTGATCGTCGAAGCCGGCGGCACCGGGCTGATTCATCTGGCCGACATTGTGCCGACCACCTCGCACCTGCGGCCAGCCTGGAACGCCGCCTATGATACCGACCCACTGGCGACTATTGCGGCCAAGAAGCGCTTTTTTGCCGAGGCCCAGGCCGGAAACCTGTGGGTCTCGTTCTCGCACGATGACACAGTTGCGGCCGGTCGCCTTGCCCCTCAAACGGGCAAAAAGCCGGAGTTGGCGGAGACCATACCGCTTGCTGACTCGCCAGGAAAGGAAGGCGTATGACGTCTCTCACACCAGCAATCGCCGGCGTTCGGCTCCCGTTCTGTCTGATGAATGCCGCCGGGGCGCTTTCGACCAGCCGCGAAGAGCTGTTGGCCCTGGCCCGGTCCGAGGCCGGGGCAGTGGTCACCAAGTCGATCACCACCGCTCCGTTTGAAGATCCGGGAGCCCGGTGTGGCCTGGAGAATCCGGGCTATGCCGCCTATGTCGAATGGCTGCCCGACATCCTGGCTGCCGGCAAACCGGTCATCGCCAGTGTGGCGGGCTTCAGTGTAGCCGAGTATAGCGAGACGGCCGGGGCGCTGGTCCGGGCCGGAGCCAGCCTGATCGAGATCAATCTCAACGATCCCCATGTCCACACCCATCTCAATCCGTTTCGTTCGGCCGGGTTTCTGAGCGAGACGCTGGCGGCCCTGCGCCGGGCGGTATCGGCGCCGCTGGCGGTCAAGCTGCCGCCGGGGCTTCCCCTGCCGCTGACCGACGTGGCGGCCGCGCTGCTCGAAGCCGGGGTGCCGGCCGCCATCTGTCACAACGCCGCGACCGCCGGCGGTCCGTCCCAGGCCCAGACCGTGCTGCACGCCTCGGCTGGGAAACTTGATGTGATCGGGGTTGGCAGCGTGTCCACGGCCGCCGAGGCGGTGGCGGTGCTGCGGACCGGCATCAAGGCGGTGCAGATGGGCTCGGCCGTGGTTAGAGAGGGCGTGGGGGTGTTTGCTCGGCTCAAACACGAGCTGGCTGCTGGCGACGAGCGGCCCAACTCCGAGCTGGCCGCCTCCTGAGCCTTCCGGCCGGCCGAGGTTTCGCATGGCGTACGCCACTACCATCCGCTCCGAGCGTTTTGTGTTTGCCGATCTACGCGAGGTGCTGGCCAAGGCCAATGAGGACAAGTCGGGTGATCGTCTGGCCGGGATCGCGGCACGGTCCGAACAGGAACGGGTTGCCGCCAAATGGGTCCTGGCCGACATTCCCCTGGCCGACATTCTGGCCCAGCCGCTGATCGATCCCGACCGGGACGCGGTCAGCCGCCTGCTGCTGGACAGCCTCGACCACACGGCTTTTCAGGAGCTGGCCCCTTTGACGGTCGGTGAGTTTCGGGAATACCTGCTGGACGAGGCAGCTGGTCAGGAAGAGCTTGGCCGTCTGCACTGGGCGATCCCGCCCGAGGTCGCGGCTGCGGTGGCCAAACTGATGAGCAATAAGGACTTGGTGCTGGCTGCGGCCAAAATTCGGACCGTCACCCGCTGTCGCAATACCATGGGACAGGCCGGGGTGCTGGGCATTCGTCTTCAGCCCAACCATCCCAGCGACGACCTGGGCGGGATTCTATTGTCAGCCGTGGACGGTCTGCTGTTCGGCTGCGGGGATGCGGTCATCGGCGTCAACCCGGCCACCGAGTCGGTTGACACCGTGTCGGCCATTCTGCACAGCCTGGACCGGCTGATCGAGACCTATCAGATTCCGACCCAGGCCTGCTGTCTGGCCCATATCAGCACCCAGCTGGCCAGCCTGGAGCGCGGCGCACCGGTCGATCTGCTGTTCCAGTCGATTGCCGGGACCGAGGCGGCCAACGCCAGCTTCGGCATCACGCTCGAGCTGCTGCGCGAAGGCCGCCAACGGGTGTTGGAGCAGCATCGTAGGCGCGAGGTGGCGTGGGTCGGGAATAATGTGATGTATTTTGAGACCGGCCAGGGCAGCGCCCTGTCGGCCGACGCCCACCACGGGGTCGATCAGCTGAGCCTGGAAGCCCGGACGTATGGGCTGGCGCGAGTGTTTGAGCCGTTTCTGGTCAACAGCGTGGTGGGCTTTATCGGTCCTGAATACCTGGCCGACGAGCGCCAGATCGTCCGTGCCGGATTGGAAGACCACTTCATGGGCAAGCTGCTCGGCCTGCCGATGGGCTGTGACGTGTGCTACACCAACCATGCGGACGCCGATCAGAACTCGGCCGATAATCTGCTGCTGCTGTTGGCTGCGGCCGGGTGCAACTATTTCATGGGCGTGCCGGGCGCAGACGACATCATGCTCAACTATCAATCGACCAGTTTTCATGACGCCCTCGGCGTGCGACGCCTGTTTCAGCTCAGACCCGCCCCGGAGTTTCTGGCCTGGCTGGAGCAGACCGGCCTCTTTCACCACGGCCAGCCCGTCCAGACCGACAGCCCGATCCGTCGCCAGCTCGTTCACAGTGTACGGGCGATTGAGGCTGGGCTGGGGGGAGGCAGCGCAGCATGAAACCTCCGGCTCGGGCAGACTCCGACCGGGCGGCCGATCTCATCCGCGCCGTCCGCCAGCGGACGCCCGCCCGCGTTCTGATCGGCCGGGCTGGACCCGCCTATCGGACCCATACCCAGCTGGCTCTGCGCCGCGATCACGCAGCCGCTCTGGACGCAGTCCAGACCGAGCTTGATCTGGCCCGCGACCTTGCTCCCGAACTGGTCAAGCGCTGGGGACTGTTTATGGTGACGACCTGTGCGGAGGACAAAACCGACTACCTGCTGCGGCCGGACTTGGGGCGGCGTTTGAGCCCGCCGGCTCGCCAGCTTATACAGGAGCGCTGTCCGCGCCGGGCTGAGGTCCAGGTCGCTATTGGCGACGGTCTGTCGGTGGCTGCGGTCAAGGCCCAGGTCCCGGTACTTTTGGATAAGCTGGCCCGGGAGGCTCGTCAGCGGGAGTGGCGCTTTGGCCAGCCGTTTGTGATTCGCCACTGTCGGGTGGGGGTGCTGAACGATATCGGCGAGCTGCTGGAGCCCGAGGTGGTGGTGTTATTGATTGGTGAGCGACCCGGGCTGGCCACCGCCCAGAGTCTGTCGGCCTATATGGCCTATCAGCCGCAGGCCGGCCATACCGACGCGGAGCGGAATCTCATCTCGAACATCCACCACCGGGGGGTGAGGCCCGCAGATGCGGCCGTCCGTATTGTGCGGCTTGTGGAGCGCATGCGCCACCTGCGGCGCAGTGGGACTGAGGTCAAGGAACAGCTCGATGAAGCCACGCGCCTCGGACCGACGGTTTGAGGCGTGCGGCTGAGAAAGGGGGGAGGAGTGGAGAAGACACAATCAGGAACAACCCAGGCACTGCTACTGTGTCCCATCTGCAACCTGTACGCCGCCCAGCTGTGCAGGGGGAAGTTGCAGTGTCGAAACTGCGGGTTTATCGAATCGTGACATGACTGCTAATCCTCTGGCAGAGGATAGCCAAGCTTCAGGAGGATATGATGGCTCGGCCCTTTCGGGAAGTACTGCGCGAGGCTGCCGGTTCGGTATGGGAAGCGATTTTTGCCCATCCTTTTGTGACACAGCTGGGTGACGGAACCCTGGACCGCCAGCGCTTTCTGTTTTTTGTCCGCCAGGATGCCCTGTACCTCCAGGACTTTGCCCGCGTTCTGTGCCTGGGAGGGGCCAGGGCCGACACCCTGGACACCCTCGATATGTTTGCCGAGCACGCGGCGACCGTGGTGCGGGTCGAGCGTAGCCTGCATACCGGCTGGAGCGAGAAGCTGGGCATCTCCTCCCACGAGCTGTCCCGCACCGTCCGGGCGCCCGTCACCCAGGCCTACACCCGGCATATGCTGGCCGTTGCCCAGGCCGGCAGCCTGGCCGAGATCGTGGCGGTTGTCCTGCCCTGCTACTGGATCTATTGGGAGGTCGGCCAGCAGCTCGCAGACCGGCTGCCCGCCGAGCCACTGTACGCCGAGTGGATTCAGGCCTACAGCGCCGAGGGCTTTGGGGCGCACGTGGAGCAGCAGCTGGGGCTGATTGACCGCCTGGCCGCCGGGTGCGGGGCGACCGAGCGCGAGCGGCTGATTGACCACTTTGTCCACAGCAGCCGCTACGAATACCTGTTCTGGGATCAGGCCTACCGGCAGGAACAGTGGCCGGTGTAGACACCGGGTGTTGCGGGAGCCCCACGGGCTCCCGTTGAGCCGCTTATTTGGCGGCGAGTCGGACCTCGGCGGCGGGCTCGGCCGTGACCGGCACCCCCTCTTGCTGGAGTTTTGGCATGACCTCAGAGGCAAACAGTTTCATGCTGCGCTCGGTCAGCTCGGGCGGCATGCCGCCATAGCTGAACACCGAGATCAGGTGATCGAAGTCCACCTTGTCGCGCATGGCGGAGATCTGCTCCAGGCACTGGTCGGGCGTGCCTGCGACCTGAAGATTGATGAAGCCCTCGACCGCCTGGTCCGGGGTGGTCGTCTTGGCGTTGTCGGCGATCACCCCGTAGTGCTCGTAGCCCTTGACGTTCTTGAGGTGCCCGTCGGAGAAGTTGTAGTGGGCGTCGGCCGAGGCCCAGTAGCCGCCCATGTAGTCAAACGCGCCCTGGCGGGCTTCACGAAGCTGGCTACAATCGGTTTGACCGGCTCGTGGCCTGCGGCACGGATGATCCGGTCGTGGCGCTCGACATCCTTGGCCACCGCGTCCCAGCCGTGCAGCGGAATGGCGACCAGGACGCCCAAACCCAGCTTGGCCATGCGCTCGGCGGTGTCGGGGCTGACGGCCGCGCCGTACAGCCGACGCTCGGGATGCGAGAAGGGCCGCGGCCGAATGCTCGTCTCTGGAATCTGGAAGTATTTGCCTTCGTGCGAGAAGCGCTCGTTTGACAGGGCTTTGACCACGACCTCGGCGGTCTCGACAAAACGCTCGCGCGACTCTTCCATGGGCACCCGAAAGCCGTTGTACTCGACCGAGGCTGCGCCGCGTCCAAAGCCGACGATGATACGGCCCTTGGACAGAATATCGAGCATCGCGATCTGCTCGGCGGCCCGCACCGGGTCGTGCCAGGGCAGGACGATGACCATTGTGCCCAGCTCAATCTTGGTCGTGCGGCCGGCCATATAGGTCAGGAACTGCACCACGTCCGGCACCATGGTGTAGGGGGTAAAGTTCGAAGCCCAGAGCCTCGGCCTGGTCGGCCAGGCGCAGATCGTTCTGGTAGACCTCATAGTCCGACCACTTGTTGTTTGAGTTCTGCATGAAAACAGACATCCCGACTTTCATGGCGCACCTCCTTTGGGGTAGATCGTGTCGGCCCAGCTATCCTTATCTTCTCGCCTTTCTTCTCGTCCCTTTTGCGGCAAAAAGCAAGCCAAATATCGAACCGACCGGAGGCCGAGTGGACGCAGCCCGGTCCGGGCACTAGAGCGGTTCACCATTATCTGTAGCCACAATGCTGGAAGTAATGATGGCATTCGCGGGGAGAGAAGCCCGTCAAG
>JAGWBB010000129.1 GCA_021296095.1 Desulfurellaceae bacterium
CTGCTGGCCTATATCGACCAGTGCCGGGACTATATCCGCCGCCATCATATTGACGCTATTTTTTACTCGCGGGACGAGGCCGATCTGGTCGCCGCCGCCCTGTGTGAGGAGTTCGGCTTTCCCGGCCCGAGCGTGGAGTCGGTCTTTTTGTGCCTGCACAAATACTACGGGCGCCGCGCCGAACCCGAGCCGATCCGCTGCCAGGCCATCGACCTGCACGACCCCGCCCCCTCGGTTACAACCTACCCGTGCTACCTAAAGCCGCCGTGGCTGAACCTCGGCATTCTGGGTTTTAAGCTTGAGTCTGCGGCCGACCTCGACCGGGCGCTGCGCATTGCGCGCCGCGACTACCCGGCCTGGTCGCCGCTCTACACGCCGTTTTTCCGGCGCTATGTTGATCTCAATAAATATCCCCTGGCCGTCCAGGACATGATGCTGGTCGAAGAGTTCGTGGACGGTCCCCAGGTAACGGTCGAGGGTTGGGTGTATGACGGCCAGCCCCACCTGTGGGCGATCACCGACACCAACACCTATCCCGGCACGCGGGTGATCGACAATTTCTCCCTGCCCTCGCGGCACCCCGCCCCTATCCAGGCCGAGCTTGAGCGGCAGGCGTATGCCGCGATTGGCAGCGTGGGTCTGGACAACGGGTTTTTTAACATCGAGTTCTGGTGTCATGAGGACGGGGTGACCCTGACCGAGGTCAACGGCCGAGCCGCCACCTGCTTTTACCAGCTGTATCGCCAGTGCCTGGACGCCTGCATTTACGAGGCCGGTCTGAGCCTGGCCAGCGGTCGGGCGCCCAGCCTGAGCCCGGCCGGTCGGCCTGTCGTCGGCGGCCAGTTCAACCTGATTAGCTTTGCCGAGGACGCGGCCGAAAATCTGCTCGACCACGAGCAGGCCCGGGCGGTTCCCGGCATCACGATCTATTTTGAGCCGGGCAGCCAGGTGAGACAGATGAGCGAGTTTGGTATTGTCCTGGCTCAGGTCGATCTGTTCGGCGACAGCTATGAGGAGATTCACGCCCAGGCCGAAGCCCTGCGGCGGCGCCTGCTCAAACGGCCCGAGCTGTCGCCGTGGGAAAGCTGAGTCAGCCGTCACGCCGTTCAGCACGCAGACTTCAGCATTGAATCTATGTGTCGCTTCATGACCTACCTCGGACCCGAGCTGCGGCTCGAACGCGTTGTGAGTGAGCCAGAGCACTCGCTGGTGGTGCAGAGCTACCAGCCGCAGGAGATGACGTCCGGGGTGGTCAATGCCGACGGCTTCGGCATCGGCTGGTACAACCCGCAGCTTGAGCCCACGCCGTGCGTGTATACCAATACCTGCCCCATCTGGAGCGACCATAATTTGCCCGGCCTGGGCCACCATATTGCCGCCGGGTGCATTTTTGCCAACGTGCGCAGCGCCACCCCGGGCCAAACGGTGGCGCACACCAACTGCCAGCCGTTTGCCTACCAGCGCCTGCTGTTCATGCATAACGGCTTTATCGAGAACTTCCGCCACAGCCTGATGCGACCGATTCGGGACGCCCTGCGGGACGAGTACTACACCGCCATCCAGGGCTCGACCGACTCCGAGCATGTCTTTGCCCTGCTGCTCCAGTTCTTGCACGGCCGCGAGCCGACCCAATCCAGTGTGCTGAGCGCGATGGGCGCCGCGATTGAACAACTCGTCCATTGGGCCGCGCCGACCCGGACCGGGCTGGTTCTCAATCTGGCGCTGACCAATGGGGAGTTTGTCGTGGCCAGCCGTTTTGCCTCACGCTCCCCGGCGCCGTCTCTGTACTGCGCGTTTGATACCGCCGAGTTCCCTCGGGCCGGCCTGCTGGCCTCGGAGCGTCTGTTTGCGAGCCGGGCGTGGCGGATGGTGGAGGAAAACCGGATAATCGCTTTCGATGCCCGGCTCCAGCCGGAGTGTGTCGCGCTTCGACCGAGAGAGGTGGTGTCCTGTGCCTCAGCCTAGTCCGCAGAGGCCGTCCACCCCGTCGCAGCCCGCGCGACTGGCCGATGGGCAACTGCGTGCAGTCCACCCCGACCGCCGGCTGCTGCGTGCCTGGTTCATCGAATCGCGTCGGCAGACGCTCGACCTGTTGGCCGAGGTCAGTGACGCCGACTTCCGGCGTCAGGCACACCCCGACTTCAGCCCGGTGGGCTGGCACCTGGGCCATATCGGGGTGACCGAGGGCTACTGGATCTTGCAGCGGTGTGAGGGCCGGGCCTGTCTGTCCGATGCCTATGAGCAGTTTTTTTCGCCGACCGAGAATCCCAAAACCAACCGGATTAATCTCCCCGACCGCGCCGCTATCCTGGCCTATCTCGATACGGTCCGGGAGCAAATGCTGGTCGTCCTCGACCGGACCGACTTTTCCGAGTCCCATCCACTGTTGCAGCAGGCCCGGATCTTTCGCATGCTGCTCCAGCACGAAGCCCAGCACCAGGAAACCATGACCCTGGTGCTTCAGCTGCTGGCCACCGACCGCGTAGGGGCATCCCCCTGTCCGATGGAGAACGAGCCCTCGGACCTGCCCGTACAAGACCAGCTGCTGCGTGTGCCGGCCGGTCCCTTTCCGATGGGCAGCAACAGCCTGGTCGAGACCCTGGACAACGAGCGCACCCGACACGAGGTGGAGGTCGGCGAGTTTTGGATCGACCGCTATCCGGTGACCAACGCGCAGTTTGCCCGCTTTGTCCAGGGCGGTGGCTACCGTCGGCGCGCCTGGTGGAGTCCTGAGGGCTGGGCCTGGCGGGAGAAGAACGCGGTCGAGCATCCGTGCTACTGGCGCCAACAGCCCGGCGGCTGGACCCTGGTCGGCCTGACGCGCACCCGGCCGCTCGCTCCCGATCACCCGGTGATGGGGGTCAGCTGGTATGAGGCCGAGGCGTATGCCCGAGCCGCGAACAAACGCCTGCCGACCGAGGCGGAGTGGGAAAAGGCGGCCTCGTGGGACCCGGCGCACGGCCGTAAACGGGCCTACCCCTGGGGAGAGGCGCGGCCCGGCCCACAGCGCTGCAACAGCGACGCGCGGCACGACGGCACCAGCCCGGTTCAGCACCATCCGGCCGGTGCCAGCGCGTACGGCTGCATGGATATGCAGGGCAATGTGTGGGAGTGGACCGCGACCTGGTTTCAGCCCTATCCCGATTTTTGCGCCTATCCCTATGACGGCTATTCGACTCCGTATTTTGACCACCACCACCGGGTCTTGCGGGGCGGCTCGTGGGCGACCCGCAGCCATGTCCTGCGACCGACCTTTCGCAACTGGTACCACCCCTGGGTCCGAGAAATCTTCGCCGGTTTTCGCTGCGCCCGCTGACACCACACGTACTCATGGATACCCCAAACGCCGTTGACAATCGTCTGTATATCTCGTGTCCGGTTGCCGTCCTGCCCCGCTTTCGCGAGGACGTGGTCGCCGGCCTGAGTGCTGCTCGGAAATCTCTTCCGCCGCGCTACTTTTATGATCCGTACGGCTCGGAGCTGTTTGAGCAGATCTGCCAGCAACCCGAATACTATCCGACCCGGACCGAAGCCATGCTGCTGCGTCAGCGCGCTGCCGAGCTGCTCGATCTGGTCGGCGAGTGCACGCTGGTCGAGCTGGGCAGCGGCAGCTCGGTCAAAACCCGCCTGCTGCTGGACGAGTACCAGCGCCGCGGCTCTCCCATGCACTACGTGCCGATCGACATCAGCGCCTCCATGCTGGAGGAATCGGCCCGGGGGCTGGTTGCCGACTATCCCCGGCTGTCCGTTCACGGCCTGGCCACCGACTATCTGAGCGGCCTGACCGCGCTGCCGCCCGCCCGACAACGTCTAGTCCTGTTTCTGGGCAGTAATCTGGGTAATTTCAACGATATCGAACAGGCCGAGCTGTTCGGCCGTCTGGCGACCGCGCTCCAGCCCCAGGACTATTTCCTGCTGGGGCTCGACCTCAGAAAGTCGATCACTATCCTGGAGGCCGCCTATAATGACGCGGCCGGGGTGACGGCCGCCTTTAACCTCAACATGCTGCGGCGCATCAACCGTGAATTGGGGGGCAACTTCAATCTGGCCCAGTTTTGCCATCTGGCCTTTTACAACCGCGCCCGGCACCAGATTGAAATGCACCTCCAGAGTCAGCTGGCCCAGGAGGTTGAGATTGCCGAGCTGGGGCTGCGGGTGTCCTTTGCACCCCAGGAAACGATTCATACCGAGATTTCACGCAAATTCGACGCCAGGCAGGTGGCGGCTCAGCTGCGGCCGTACGGCTTTGAACCGTGCGCCCGGTGGACGGATGAGCGCGCCTGGTTCCTGCTGCATCTGTTTCGCTTTGTCGGCCGCTGAAGACGCCGAGGACCATGCTCCCTTCGGGCACAGCTCAGCCATGCGACGGACCGCAAAAAAGCCCCGGCTGGTCCTGATTGCGGCCGGGGGGACGATCAGCATGCTCAAAGATAACAGCGGCCGCAGCGTGCCGACCTGGACGGCCGCCGACCTGCTGGCCCAAACCTCGCTCAGACACCAGCTCCGCGTGCGTGCGGTTGACTTTGTGTCGCCCGACACCGCCTCTGCCGACAGTCTGTTGGCTCTGGCGCGGCGGATTCGGACCGCAGCCACGCCTGCGGTTGACGGCATTGTGGTCACCCACGGCACCGACGCCATGGAGGAGGCCGCCTACGCCGTGGATGAACTCGTGGCCGCTCCGGTCCCGATTGTCTTCACCGGCGCCATGCGGCCCGGCTGGGCCAGCGGCTATGACGGGATTCGGAATCTCGACAACGCCCTGCGGGTCGCCAGCCTGATTCCGGCCGCCTACGGCACCCTGGTTACCCTCAACGATCAGATCTTTGAGGCCTGGAGCGTGTCCAAGGCCGACACCGGGGCTTTGGACGCCTTTACCGCCCGTCGCGGCGCGCCGTTCGGGCAGCTCATCGGCGATCAGGTCGAGTGTCCCTGGCAACCGCTTGCACGGCCGCGTCTGGGCCGGATTCCGAGAACCGTCCCCGCCTCGGTGCCGATTCTGAGCATGGCCCCGGCCGAAGACACGGCGCTGCTCGACAGTCTAACCGCCGGTCAGGTGCAGGGCCTGGTCATTGCCGGCATGGCCACCGGTACGATTCCTCCCCGGGCTTGCGAAAAAGTGCTCGGGCTGGCCACACGCGGCCTGCCGGTTGTCCTCTGCTCGGGCGCTGCCAGCGGCTGGACTGCGGCCGAGTATTACTATCCCCGAGCCTATGACGGCCTGCGGGCGGCCGGGGTGGTGATTGAGAACCATCTGTCTGCCCGCAAGACCCGTCTACGCCTGATGCTGAGCCTGGGTCTAGGGCTGACCTATGTGCCCTTTGGCCGCGAGTTCGTGCTCGGGCCGGACAGCGCCCGGTGATGACCGATCCTATGAGCAAGACGCCGGGCGTAGCTCCAGCCCAGGGCCGGACCGACCCGTTTTTCTACGGCTGGTTTGTGGTCGCCATTCTGTTTGTGGTGTCGATTATCGACGGCGGTTTCACCTATATTTTTTCCGCCTTTCTCAAGCCTCTGTCCGAGGAGTTCGGCTGGACCCGGGCTCAGACCTCGGGCGGCTTCTCGCTGTATCTGCTGGCGGCCGGCACCCTGCTGCCGGTGTGGGGCTGGCTGGCCGACCGGGTCGGGGCACGCGTGGTCTTTCTG
>JAGWBB010000130.1 GCA_021296095.1 Desulfurellaceae bacterium
GCCGGGCGGCAGCGGGGCGGTGGTGACGGCGTTAAACAGCCGCTGGACAAGAGCAGCCTGGCGTCGTAGCGGGTGGCTGGCCGGCAGGGCCGGGCTGTCCGCCAGCTGGCCCGGGTCGGTGAGCCGGCCCTGGAGCAGGACGTGCAGCTCGCGGCGCCGGTCTGGTGTGGCGTGTGACAGCTCGCTGAGAAACGCGTCGAGGTCGCTGCTCGGGCGACCGGTGTGTTTTTTGTGTTTGGCCATGCTAGGTCATTCTTTATCCGGTCGTCCGGTCTGTGTGCAATATGAGCAACGGAAATGATGAGGACAGGACCAACGGAGGGGCGTCGCGACGCGTCGTCCGAAAGACGGGGGCGATACATGAGGAATGATGAACGATGAGAAATGGCTTGAAGAAGCGCCTGCAAGACAGCGCTTCGGTCGTCAGCGTTGTTGCTATCGTGCTGTGGCTGGGGAGCTCGGTCGGGGCTCAACCCCCCGACCCGAGCGCCTACTTTCCGCTGGCGGTGGGCAATCGCTGGGTGTATGAGGCCAGCACAGGCAGCAGCACCGAAGAGTGGGCGGTCATCCGTGAGGAAAAAGATGCGTTTGTGGTTCAGATCACGGCCGACGCGCTGTCAACCGCCAGGTTTGAGGAGGTGTTTCGGCCCGGCCCGGAGGGTATTGCGCGCCTGACCGGCGCCGGCCAGCGCCCGGCCGACCCGCAGCCGGTTATCAACCCCAAATTCCGTGACCAGCTCCGTGACCAGCCCCAAGACCGACCGAGCGCGGCGGCCGGCCCCCTGTTCGTTCTCAAAAGTCCCCTGCGCATCGGGACGGTGTGGGAGAACGCCGACGGCCGCTACGAGATTACCGGGCTGGGCCTGAGCGTCAGCGTCCCGGCCGGGACATTTGAGGACTGTGTCGAGGTCATGCGCTGGAGTGCGGGCGGCGGGGTCACGGTGGTCAGCCTGTACGCGCCGGGCGTTGGGGTGGTGCAGCGTGATGAGACCTTTCCGTTGCTCGAAGGCAGCGGGAACCTCAACCCCCGGCAACGCCAACGCCTGGTCTTGCAGCTGAAGGCGTGGACGCTGCACTGACTCAGACCGTTCTGCGGCGTCGATAGCCGGCCACCACCAGCCCGATCAGCAGCACGGCGAGCGGCTCGCCCAGCACCGCCAGCCAGAACAGCTGCCGGCTCTGCCGGGCGGTCAGAAAGATGGTCGAGAGTTTTGGGGCGGTTTCTTCGTTTTTGGGCCGTTCGGTGATGAAACGCTCTTCCTGGACCAGCCACTGGACCGTGTTGAGAAACAGGTCTCTGTTGCCGAGCAGCGACAGACGGGCGTTGCTGACAAAATCGCTATCGCCATAGACAACGAGACGCGCCGTATTCTGCGGCGCGCGGGCGGGCTGGGCAGGGACGGCCGGGGAGGGGGCCGTCACGCCGGCGTCGGTGGCCGACCAGCCATCGAGGTCGACGGTCACGGCCACCGCCAGTGAGATCGGTCCCTGGCGGGCTTGGGTGCCCTCGAATTCGAGCGCGCCCGCCGATACCTCAGCCCCGGGGGTAAAGCGTGCCCACGAGCCCGGGCCGGTCCGACAGAAGGGGGCGGCGCTGAGGGCCGGGTGGGGCAGGGGGTCGAGTGGCTCGACCGAGCGGGCCAGCGGAAAGATGGTGTTGATCGCAAAGTCTCTGACAATCGCCACGCCGGTATTGTACAGCGACACGATCGGGCTGAGCGCGTCTCCGCCAAACAGCCGGTTGGACGGGTCGTACACCAGGTCCTGGCTCAGGCCGACGCCATAGGTGCTGAGAAAGGCGCTCAGATTGGGCGCGGCCATGGGGTCAATCATCACCAGCAGACTGCCGCCGTCGGCCACGAAGCGCTCAAGGACGGCGGTTTCCCGGGGCAGCAAATCGGCCCGTGGGCCGCTCAGCACCAACAGCGCGGCGTCCTCGGGAACGCGTGCCGTGCGCGACAGCAGCAGGGGCTTGACGACAAAGTTCTCATTCCGCAGGGCCAGCGCCGCCTCGCTGTAGCCGTCCCTGGCGTGGCGGCTGAACGGATCGTGCTCGCCGTGGCCACCGATGAAGTAAACGACTTTTTCCTGGCCGTGCAGGAACTGGAACAGGGCCTGGGTAATCAGTTCCTCGCTGGCGATGGGCAGCAGCTTGCGCTGGCCCTGGTATTCCATCACCGTCGCCCCGTAGTGGCCGGCGCCGTACTGCTGGGCGAGGCCCAGGTTGCGGTCGCGGTAGAGAATACGGTAGCGGAAGCTGGAGTTGTAGGATGCGTAGCGTTTGAACAAGTCTTCAAACGCCTGGTAGGCATCGGGCGAGCCGCCGAAGAAGAGCGTCAGCACGACCTCCTGGTCGGCCAGGTCGCCGAGCAACTCCCGGGTCTGGGGAGACAGGGTCAGGCTCTGACTGGGGGTCAGGTCCCAGCGCAGGTTGTGACGTATGGACAGGCTTTGGAGTCCGACCAGGCCGACCAGCAGCCCCAGATTGACGGCGCCGACCACCAGCCACTGGCGCCGGCTGGGCGTTTCCAGAAAGGCGCGCAGCGACGAGAACTCGCCCTTGCCACGCCAGCGCCGCGAGCGCAGCGCCTGCCAGGTCAGGACCAGAAAAAACAGGCTGAACAAAACCAGGAAGCTGATTTCCTGGCTGTCGATCGCGCCGCGGGCGAAATGGTAGAAGCGGTCAAAGAGCGAGATCTGGAGCAGGACGTGGACGACCGTCTCGCTGACCGCCTGTTCGTTCCAGGTCAGCGACCAGAACAGCACCAGGACGCCCAGGGTGGCCATGGCGGCCACCGCCTGACTGTCGGTCAGGGCCGACAGAAACAGGCCGACGCTGACAAAGGCCAGGCCGAGCAGAAACAGGCCGACGTAGCCGGCCAGCAGCGGCGACCAGCTGACCTGGGGGTGGTACCAGGACAGGACCAGGGGGTAGAAGGTGGTCAGGCCCAACACCACCGCCAGCAGCACCGCAGCGGCCAGAAACTTGCCGACCAGGACGCTGGTCTCCGAGACCGGGTAGGTCCACAGCAGGTCGAGGGTGCCGAGCTTCTTCTCCTCGGCAAAGGCCCGGGCGGTCAGGACCGGGACCAGCAGCAGGAGCACAAAGCGGACATCGTGAAAGAAGAACTCCCACAAGCCCCGCTCCAGATTGACCCCGCCCAAGAGCATGAACAGGCTGAGATCGGTGTAGAAAAAGAAACCGGCCAGGGCCAGGGCGACGGCGACAATGGCATAGGCCAGGAAGAGCCCGAAAGAGGCTCTCAGCTCTTTGCTGAAAACGGCGAGACAACTCATGATTGGCGGAAGTATTCAGCGTTCGGCGGCCGGCGGCTGGGCGTGCAGCACACGGTGGAAGATTTCTTCGAGTTCCATCTCCCGCGAGCGCAGCTCAAAGACCGGCCAGCCGCGAGCGGTCGCGGTCGCCACAATGGCGGGTCGGACCTCTGCTGCGGGCTCGGCGTGGACCGTGTACGAGCCGGGACCGTCGTCGTCCGGACTGTGGCAGGCAACGCTGCGCACCCCGGGCAGGGCTTGCAGCGTCTCGACGACGGTCTCCGGCGGTCCGGCGATCTGGGCCACCAGCTCGGCCGAGTCGCGCAGCGCCAGCGTCAGGTTGTCCGGGCTGTCGAGGGCCAGCACCCGGCCCTGATTGATGATCATCACCCGGTCGCAGGTCAGGCGGACTTCGGACAGGATGTGGGTCGATAACAGCACCGTCCGTCGGCCGCGCATGCCGCGAATCAGGCGCCGGAACTCGGCCGCCTGCTCGGGGTCGAGGCCGATGGTCGGTTCGTCCAGGATCAAAACCGTGGGATCGTGCAACAGGGCCTGGGCCAGACCGACCCGTTGGCGGTAGCCTTTGGACAGGGTTCCGATGTAGCGCGCGGACAGCCGGCCAAGGTCAAGCTCTTCAATGACTGCGGCGACGCGGGCGGCGCGAGCGCGGCGGCGCAGGCGCTTCATTTTACCGACAAAATCGAGAAAACCGCGGATTGTCATTTCCGGGTACAGCGAGATGTTCTCGGGCATGTAACCCAGCCGCCGGCGGACCTCGAACGAGTGGCGCAGAATGTCATAGCCGGCCAGCTCGGCCGTGCCCGAGGTCGGGGCCAGGATGCAGGCCAGCATTCGCATGGTCGTAGACTTGCCCGCCCCGTTCGGACCCAACAGGCCGACGATTTCGCCGTGCTCAACGGAAAAACTGACCTCGGTGACGGCGCGAACCGCCCCGTAGCGCTTGGTCAACTGGGAGGCGACAATCATGGTGCAACGCGGCGCTAATAGGCGGTCTGGCCACCGTCAACCGGAATGACCGAGCCGGTCATGAAGCTCGACTCGTCCGCAGCCAGGAACAGCGCCAGATGCACGACCTCGAGCGGTGTGCCAAAGCGTTTGAGCAGATGGGCGTCCGCGATCTGCTGCCAGGCCGCCTCTTTGTTGTCCATGTTCTCGATATACGCCCGCGGCATGGGGGTGTCGATGGCGCCCGGGCAGATCGCGTTGACCCGGATATTGTAGGCGGCCAGGTCAACCGCCATGCAGCGGGTCAGATTGACCAGCCCGCCCTTGGCCGCCCCGTAGGCTGCCATGGAGGGATAGCCGACAATGCCGCCGGCCGAAGAAATGTTGATGATGGAGCCGGCCTGCTGGGCCATCATGTGGGGGATGACGGCCTTACTCATCAGGAACGGGCCGGTCAGGTCGATGCGCAGAATCCGATTCCACTCCTCCAGGCTGGTGTCCTGGATGGGTTTACCCAGAATGATCCCGGCGTTGTTGTACAAGACATCGATCCGGCCAAAGGCGGCGACGCAGCGCTCGGCCAGACGCACAGGCGTGGCTTCCTCGGCAATATCGCCGGCCTCGAACACAGCCTGGCCGCCGTCGGCATTGATCGTGGCCGCCACCCGCTCGCCCTCTTCGCTCAGCACGTCGCTCAGCAGCAGCCGGGCGCCCTCCTTGGCAAACGTCTGTGCGGCGACCGCTCCCTGGCCGCGCGCCGCTCCGGTCAGAATGACCGCTTTTCCATCCAGGCGACCCATACGTCCTCCTCCTGTTCATGCTGGGCAACGGGCGTGCCCGGCATTTGGGCACCCACAGGGGGGTGCGCCTATGTCATCGACGTATCAGAAAGGGCCACCATTGCCAAATACACGGCTTGGCAGCGCCTCAGTTTGTGCAGCCCCCCTCCCTGACCCTCCCCCTCACGGGGGGAGGGAATTGCCTGCTCCCTCTTCCCCTGGAGAGAATTGCCTGCTCCCTCTTCCCCTGGAGAGAATTGCCTGCTCCCTCTCCCCTGGAGGGAGAGGGCTGGGGTGAGGGGGACACTGCACAACGAGACACGACGGCTCATTCGGCATTTGCCCTTTGACTTGCCCGGAGAACGTATGGCATTCTCCTGGGCAATCCCCGGGGGTTGCCCCGACATTTTGTGCGGAGGACGTATGGCAGCCGACA
>JAGWBB010000131.1 GCA_021296095.1 Desulfurellaceae bacterium
CGCGCAACCTGGCCGTGGCCAGCGCCGAGCGGGCCATCCCCCTCCTGCACGTCTCCACCGATTATGTCTTTGACGGCCGGGCCGAGCGGCCCTATCACGAGTTTGATCCCGTCTGCCCGTTGTCGGTGTACGGCATGAGCAAGCTGGCCGGCGAAGAGGCGGTCCGCAGTCTCAACCCCCGGCACTATATCGTGCGGACCGCCTGGCTGTACCATACCCTGGGACGTAATTTCGTCACAACGATGCGGGAGCTGGCGGACAGGCCGCCAATACGGGTCGTGAGCGATCAGTACGGCTCACCGACCTATGCGCCACACCTCGCCCAGGCGCTACTCAGGCTGATCGACAGCCGCGCCTACGGCACCTATCACATTGCCGGCGCGGGTGGGACGAGTCGGTTCGAGTTGACCCGGACCTTGTACCGTCTGCTCGGGCTTTCGACCCCGGTCACCCCGGTCGCGGCGAGCGCCTTTCCCCAACCCGCCCCACGGCCGCGCTACGCGGTCCTCACCAGCCTGCAAGACCCCGCTTTTATCCTGCCGGCTTGGCAGGACGGACTGTCGGCCTTTGTCCGGGCCGCCCGTCAGCACGGGGCGGGGTGAGACACACGTGCCCCTTGACCCCTGACAGACCGGACCTCAGCGCCTGACGGCTTGACAAGTCGTCGGGGCGTTACTACCTTTCTGCCCACGATCACGCGGCCAAAGGGAAACGTGTGAACCGTTGGATATCAGGAGGACAACACGTTTCCCTTTGAGAGAAGGCAACTCCTCACAACACTCCATTCGTGAGTCACTTCGTTCAACACCATGATAGACGTGCAGCACCTGACAAAACGCTACGGTGACCTGACCGCAGTCTCGGACATCTCCTTTCAGGTCGACTCGGGTCAGATCCTCGGCTTCCTCGGTCCCAACGGCTCGGGCAAAACCACCACCATGCGGATTATTACCGGTTTCATGCCGGCAACGAGCGGGACGGTCAAAGTCGAGGGATTCGATATCTTCACCGACTCCTTTGAGGCGCGCAAGCGGATCGGCTACCTGCCGGAGAACCCGCCCCTGTACACCGATATGACCGTCACCGCGTACTTGCGCTTTGTGGCCCGGATCAAGGGACTGCGCAAGGCCGAGATTGGCGAGGCTCTCGACATCGCCGTCACCCGCTGCGGGCTGACCGAGGTCGTCAACCGGCTGACCGGGCAGCTGTCCAAGGGCTTTCGGCAGCGGGTCGGGCTGGCACAGGCGATTATTCACAATCCGGCGGTGCTGATCCTGGACGAGCCGACCGTCGGGCTCGACCCGCAGCAGATCATCGAGATTCGCTCCCTGATCAAAGAGCTGGCCGGCTCGCATACCGTCGTGCTCTCGACCCACATTCTGCCAGAGGTCTCTCAGGTGTGCGAAAAAGTGGTGATTATCCGGTCCGGCCAGGTCGTCCTCGAGGATACCCTGACCCACCTGACCGAGGACCAATCGCTGGAAGACGTCTTTCTGCGGGCCATCGCTCAGGAAGACGCTCAGCCTGACGCAGACACCCAGCCCGGAGCAAGCCCTCACCCCGCCCCTCTCCCAGAGGGAGAGGGAGACAAAGAGGAGAACGGGGTATGAGGAATATCTGGACGATTGTCGGGAAGGAAATCCGCTCGTATTTCGTCTCTCCGGTGGCGTATGTGGTGTTGACCGGATTTCTGCTGCTGGGCGGGTGGTTTTTTTTCAACCTCTTATCGCGCTTCAATCTCCTGCTGTCGCTGTATACCCAGTTTCAGGCCGGGGCGGCCGACCAGCTCAATCTCAACGATTTTGTGATCGCGCCGCTGATGAACAACCTGTCGATCATCCTGGTCATCCTGGTTCCCATGATCACCATGCGGACCTTTGCCGAGGAAAAAAAGGGCGGCACCTACGAGCTGCTGTTGACTTCCCCGTTACGGACGGGGGAGATCGTGCTGGGCAAATTTCTGGCCTCGTTTGTGTTCATCTGCATCATGATCGGTCTGACGGCCATCTATCCGATCCTGCTGATCGTGTTTGGCAATCCAGAGGTGGGGGTGATGCTGGCGGGTTATCTCGGGCTGCTGCTGATGGCCACCGCCTTTGTGGCCGTCGGGCTGTTCACCTCCTCGGTGACCGAAAACCAGATTATTGCCGCAGTCAGCGGCCTGGTCGCCATGCTGCTGCTGTACATCATCGGCTGGCCGGCCCAGGGCGCGGGGGACGTGCTCGGGCCGATTCTCAAATACCTGTCCGTCACCGATCACTTTGCCGAGCTGGTCAAGGGCGTCATTGATACCCGCGCGCTGGTCTATTTCGCCAGCCTGATCGGGCTGGCCCTGTTCCTGACCATGCGTTCGGTTGAATCTCTGCGCTGGAGGTAATCTGCATGGAAGAGAAACGTGTGGACCGTCGGATATCAGGAGGACAACGCGTTTCCCTTTTGTCGCGTCTCGGTGGTTTCTATGGGGTGGCGGGGATCACCCTGCTGGTGTTTGCAGGCATTGCGTATTATCTGACCCGGGTTGTCTCGACCTATGTCTTTATCCACGCCCTGCTGGGGCTGCTGGCCGTGATCGTCTACTTTGCCTCGGCCAAAGACAGCCTGGGAACGTTTCTGGGTGAGCGGTCCACTAAATATGGCGTCAACGCGGCCCTGTACTCGCTGATCGCCTTTGGCGTACTGATCGCCCTCAACTACCTCGGAACGCGCTACTATCATCGCTTCGATCTGACCGAAGCCGGAGTCTACAGCCTGTCTCCCCAGTCGCAGCAGGTGGTCGGCAGTCTGGACCAGGAGCTGGAGATCCACGCCTTTGTCCAGGCCGGCGCCGACCCCCAGCTCGAGGATCTGCTGACCAGCTACGGCTACGCCTCGGAGCGGCTGTCGTCCACCGTCGTCGATCCGGATACGCGGCCAGACCTGGCCGAACGGTTTCAGATCACCACGCTGCCGGCCATCCACCTCCAGTACGGGGACCGGTCCAATGTAGTGACCGACATCTCCGAAGAAGAGATCACCAACGGGATCATCAAAGTCGCCCAGGCCGAGGCCAAAACGGTCTACTTTGTCGAGGGCCACGGCGAACCCAGCGTTGACGATACCCAGCAGGGCCAGGGCTACGGCCAGCTCAAGATCGCCCTCGAGAATGAGGGCTATACGGTCAGCACTTTAGTCCTGTCTCCAGATACGGCCGTCCCGGACGACGCCAGCGTGCTCGTTGTTGCCGGCGCCCAGCGCTCGCTGTTAGCCCACGAGACCCAGGCCATTGATCACTACCTGAAGCGGCAAGGCCACGCCCTGTTTCTGCTCAGTCCCCGCGTCACCCCGGAGCTGTCGAGCTATCTGGCCAACTGGGGGGTTGAGGTCGGCAACGATGTCATTGTCGATGAGCAGCTCCAGCTCCTGCGCGGACGGACCTTTACCCTCACCCCGGTCGTCACCAGCTATGGTCAGCACCCCATTACCGCCGAACTGGGTCGGCAGGGCGGCGCGGCCCTGACCTCGTATGGCATTTCCCGCTCGGTCGAGCCGCTTTCCCCCCCACCTCCCCCTGAGGGGGGGGATGGGGGGGGGCACGCCGGGCTGTCGCTGGTCAGTCTGGCCCAAACCGGCCCCAACTCGTGGGCAGAGACCGACCTGGAGGGCATTTTTCAGAACCAGACGGCCAAAATTGACGAACAGGACCGGCGCGGCCCCATCTCGCTTGCCGTTGCCGTCACCGCCAATCTCAAGGAGATGGACGCCGAGCAGGAGGGCATCGCCCGGCTGGCCGTTTTCGGGAACGCGATGTTTGCCAACAATCAGTACCTCAACCAGTATTTCAACCGGGATTTTCTGCTGAACACCATCAGTTGGCTGGGCGGCGAGGAAGAGCTGATCTCGATCCGACCCCGCACCATGCGAGCCTCGCGGGTCCAGTTCACCCAGGAGCAGGGAACGGCGATTTTCTATCTGTCGGTCCTGATTCTGCCTGAGATTCTGCTGATTGCGGGCCTGGCGGTGTGGTGGAGTCGGCGATGAGTGCGCGCAGAACCCTGCTGATGCTGGCCGTCCTGCTTGGACTCGGCGGCTATATCTACTTCATCGATCTGGACAGGCAGCGAACCGCAGAGGACGCCAAGACACTCCTCCAGTTCGACTCGGACGCCGTGACCCAGGTGGCCCTGGTCTATCCCGACCGTGAGCTGCACCTGGCAAAAGGCGACGGTGGCTGGAACATCACCGCACCGCTCGAAGCCCGGGCAGACACAACTGCGGTCGATAACCTGGTCAACGCGGTCAACCAGGCCGAAGTCTCTCGGACGCTTGACGACCCCCAGCCGGACCTGGCCTTGTACGGCCTCGACAGCCCGGTGGCCACAGTCCGGCTGACGCTCGAGGACGGCACCCAGCTGCCGCTTATTCGCATTGGTAAAGATACCCCGGTCGGCTATTCGGTCTACGTCCAGCGGACGGGAGAAGACGCCATTTTGCTCACTCCCCAGGCCTTCCGTTTGGGCATGACCAAACAGACCACAGACCTGCGTGACAAGACCGTCCTGGCTTTTCAGAAGGAGCGGGTCAGCCAGATTGAGGTGCAGCGTCCGGCCGAAGCCGAGACGCCGGTCGTGTTGCGCAAAACCGACGACGGCTGGACGCTTGTAGGGGCGGCCCCCCGTGGTCGCCCAGGGCAGGCACTGGGGCCTGCCCCTACCGATCAGCAGGCGGACGAGGCCAGCGTGAATACCTTTCTGTCGTCCCTGAGCGGGATGCGCGCCCAGGATTTTATTGAGCAACCCGTGCTGGAACTCAAGGAGTTCGGTTTGGACCCGCCTCAGCTGGCCGTCACGCTGACCCTGGACGAGAATGGCGCGGACGCGGCGCCGGCTCTTCGTCTGATGGTCGGAAGCGAAAAATCAAACGACCAAGGCACCACACAGCGACATGTCAAACGTGAAGAGCTCGAAACCCTGTATCTGGTTGGAGACTGGGTCTTTGGTGACCTGAATAAAACCGCCCACGATTTCCGGGACAAAACGGTTGCGCGGTTTGCCAAGGAGGCGGTCGCTCGGATTGAGGTCAAACGTCGGGATGGCGAGGGGTTTCTTCTGACCTGTTCGGACTGCGGCGGAGAAGCCAACTGGCAGATCGACGCCCAGTTGGAGGGAGAGTTGAAACGCAGTGCGCTGGACCAGTTTGTCACCGATCTCCACGACCTGAAGGGATTTGAGATCGTCGCCGATCAGCCCCAGGACGTGAGCGGCTACGGTCTGGACGAGCCGCTGGTCACCATCCGGGCCTATAACGCGGCCGAAGACAGGCTGGCCGGGTTGCTGATCGGCCAGACCACCCAGGATGATGCCACTCGGGTCTTCGCCATGGCCGAGGAGGGACAGACCGTTTTCGGACT
>JAGWBB010000132.1:0-2587 GCA_021296095.1 Desulfurellaceae bacterium
CGAACTGAGCAGACGGAGGTTAGTCATGAAACAGAATACCCACCCACAGGAATATAGACCGGTCGTTTTTCAAGACGCATCGGCGGAATACGTCTTTCTGACCCGTTCGTGCGTGGAAACAAACGATACCATCGAATGGGAAGATGGCAAGACCTACCCCTTGTACAAACTCGATATCTCCAGCGCCTCTCACCCGTTCTACACCGGCAAACAACGCATCGTCGATACGGCAGGCCGGGTCGAACGTTTCCGCCGCCGCTACGGGCTCAAGCAAGAAGAACAGGCCGAAGACTAGCTGCCCCCACCCTGCCCGCCTGACAAGACACGCGAGGTCTCGCGTGTCTTTTTCGTGTTGGCCCCCACCGGACCCGTACCAACCGAGGCAGTCGTATGAGTGAAGCCGCCAATTGGGGTGAAAAATTAGCCGAAGTGGAACAGCGTTACCAGGCGCTTGAGCAACAGCTGAGCAGCTCCGAGGTCATTGCCAACACCCAGGCCTACGCCAGGCTGGCCAAAGAGCACGCCGAGCTGGGCCGGGTGGTGACGTGTTTTCGCCAGTGGCGGAAAACAGGCCAAGAGATCGACGACAGCCAAGCCCTGCTCGACGATCCCGACCCGGAGGTCCAAGACCTGGCCAGAGAAGAGCTGGACAGCCTGCACCAGAGCCACGCCGAGCTTGAGCAACAGCTGCGCGTCCTGCTGCTGCCCACAGATCCGCTGGATGAAAAAAATGTGCTGTTGGAAATCCGGGCCGGCACCGGTGGCGAGGAGGCCAGTCTGTTCGCCGCAGATCTGTGTCGGATGTATACCCGCTACGCCGAGCAAAAACACTGGCGCATGGAGGTGATGAGTTCCAGCCCGACTGGCCTGGGTGGATTCAAGGAAATCGTCACCCTGATTGAGGGCGACGGCGCCTACAGCCGGCTGAAATTTGAGGGCGGGGTCCACCGCGTCCAGCGCATCCCGGAGACAGAAGCCTCGGGCCGGATTCATACCTCGGCCGTGACCGTGGCCGTGCTGCCCGAGGCCGAGGATGTTGATGTCCACATTGAGGAAAAGGATTTACGCATTGACGTGTATCGGTCCTCCGGGCCGGGCGGCCAGAGCGTCAACACCACCGACTCGGCCGTCCGCATCACCCACCTGCCGACCAACTCGGTGGTGATCTGTCAGGACGAAAAGTCCCAGCACAAGAACAAGGCCAAGGCGCTCAAAATCCTACGCTCGCGGCTGCTGGAAAAAGCCCGCGAAGAGCAGCACCAGGAAATCGCGGCCTCGCGTCGCAGCATGGTCGGCTCGGGCGACCGCTCAGAACGGATTCGGACGTATAATTTTCCGCAGTCGCGGCTGACCGACCACCGGATCAACCTGACCCTGCATACCCTGGAGCGGGTGTTGGAAGGCGAACTCGATCCGGTCGTGGACGCGCTCACCACGTCCCACCAGGCCGAGGCGCTCAAGGCTACCGGCTGAGCCGTCCCATGCCAGCCCCACTCGCCCGCACGTCCTGCCTGGCCGACCTTCTGGCGGACGCGGCCGCTTTCCTGGCCGGGCATGGTGTTCTGAGCCCACGTCTCGACGCCGAGGTGTTGCTGGCCCATGTGATGGGCGGAAACAGAACCGAGCTGTACCTCCGCGACTCGCCCGCACCGCATCAGCGCGACGCCTTCTGGCGGACCCTCAAACGTCGCGCCCGGCGCGAGCCCGGCGCGTATATTACCGGCGTGCAGGAGTTCTGGTCGCTGGAGTTCACGGTCAACCGCCATGTGCTCATTCCGCGTCCCGAAACCGAGCGGGTCGTTGAGGTCGGCCTGGAGTTGCTTGGCTCCTATCCCGCGCCTCGAATCCTCGACCTGGGCACGGGAAGCGGGTGTATGGCGGTTACGCTCGCCAGCCAGCTGCCCCAGGCGCGGGTGTGGGCCTGCGACGTGTCGGCCGAGGCCCTGGCGGTCGCGCGCACCAACGCGGTCGCTCACAACGTAGCCGACCGCATTACTTTCATGCGGGCCGATATGCGGCAGCGGCTCCCAGAAGGGGCCGCCCCTGCCTTTGATCTGATTGTGAGCAATCCTCCCTATATTGCCGCGCCTGAGTTCGCCACCCTGCAAGCCGAAGTCCGCGACTGGGAGCCGCGCCTGGCACTGGACGGAGGACGGGATGGGCTGGATTTTTATCGTCGCTTGCTGCAAGACTGTCCGGTACAGCTGCGACCTGGGGGTTGGCTGGTGATGGAGATCGGCTCCACCCAGAGTGCAGCCGTGATGCGGATGGCGAGGAGCCAGGACAATCTGAGCGAGTGCCGGCTCAGCTACGACTATGCCGGCCTGCCACGTGTTGTCAGCGTCCGCCGACACAGCCCGGTCGAGAGGCAAGGAGGAGGAGGAGGAGATGGATAAGATTATCATACGCGGAGGGCGGCCTCTCCACGGAGAGATTGAGGTCGGCGGGGCAAAAAACGCGGCCCTGCCCTTTCTGTTTGCCGCCCTGCTCACCGAGGAAGAGTGCCGGTTCACAAACATGCCCCGGGTGGTCGATATTCGGACCGCACTGCACCTGCTGACCGAGCTGGGGGTTGAGGCGGAGTGGC